>JAUWOG010000067.1 GCA_030612305.1 Armatimonadota bacterium
CGAGCGCGCAGTATGGAGCTTGCCCGCAAACTCCGGCCCGGCATCCTCACGCAGATACGCCTCCACATTCATGTGCACGTCTTCGAGCTCTCTTTTCAGCTCGAAGTCGCCGGCTTCATACTCGGCCTCGGTCTTTCTGAGGCCGCCGAGTATCTCGCGCAGGTCCTCCTCGGTGATGATGCCGCAGGCGGCCAGCATAATCGCATGTCCCTGGCTGCCCCAGATGTCCTCAGCGATCATCTCCGCATCGGCCTGAGTTGACTCGCTGTAGTCGAGGGCGATATCGGCCATCTCCGCCTCAAACCGCCCACCCCACAGCTTGCCTGATTTCTTGTCCTTACCTTCGTTGCTCATAACAATACTTCCTCAGACTTTTGACGGCCGTGCCGTGCCGTTATTGCGTCTCCCAGCAGATAATTGCGCCGAGTATGGAGCGCTCAGATTCCAGGCGAGTGTAGATTTCGGCGGCCTCCTGCCAGGGAATACGGTGAGTGGCCAGAGGCTCAACCGGCAGGCGCCCTTGCGCCATCAGTTGCATTGCCCAGCGCCGGTTCTCGAACTGGCTGTGCGGATAGTACGGCACCCGCAAGAGCGGACAGGTCGGCTGCAGAGCGCCAATAACAGTAAGCTCTTTGAGTAAGATGGCCGGGTAAAGCGGCACGTCACAGCCCTCAATCAGGCCCGATCCACAGACCAGGCGACCGCCGAGGCGCAAGACATCCAGCGCGGCCGGGTACACAGACGCATGTCCGGCAACGTCCACTGATACGTCCACGCCATCCGGGTAGCCCGCCGCGGCTAGTGCCTGCGTGAGGTCTTCGTCAGTTGGGTCCATTACGACATCCATCCCCATCTGCCGCGCTATCTGCCGCCTGGTCTCATCCGGCTCGACGATGCCAAGCCAGCCGGCTCCCGCCATTCTTACGAATTGTGCTGCCAGCGCGCCGACTATGCCGTGCCCAAAGACGACCGCGGACTCTCCGAGCCGCACCTGGGCCCGCTGGGCGATATGTAAACTCACGCTGGCGAGAACACCGATAGTGGCCAGTGCCGGGTCGAGGTCTGCGGGCACAGGCACCAGCCGGCCCGGGCTGGCGTCCGCGATCACTACGCTGGCATGTGGCTCGAGAGCCAGCACTCGCTGCCCCACTTCCACGTCTGCCTGGTCGCCCACCTGCTCCACGGTGCCGACCAACGAATAACCCAGCCCGTGCATCTCGCCCTTTTTTCGCGACTGTCGTATGTAGGCGAGCTCTGTCCCGATGCTTATGTTGCTATACTCAGCCCGAATCAACGCCTGCGCGCCGGATGGTGGCGCCAGTTCATGCTCTCGAAGGCTCACAGCGCTTCCGTCGAACCACAGTTGTCTGGCGAGCATATCGGCCACCTCATAGTCGCGGCCTGGCCTCCGCCATTCAGACGCGCCGAACAGTCCATCATCTCGTTGCTCGGCACGGCTTACAGATCCGGCAGGCCGCGAAGCCCCAGGATTGAGTACTGGAAGCCGTGTATCTTCACCGCCGGGCCGCTGTCACGCTGGTCGAAGCCGGTAGTCGCAAGCGACCGCAACTCCGGCGCGAACAGGCCGCTTTCCGACTCGCGGCTCAGGATGTCTATATTCCCCTTGTAGAGCTGCACCTCGTACTTGCCATTGACCGCCCACTGGCTCGACGCGATGAAGGCGTCGCAGTCGCGCTTGACCGGATGATACCAGCCGCCGTGATAGACCATGTACCCCCAGATGCGCTCGACTTCCGGCTTGTATTGCACCTGCTCCTTGGTCAGGCAGAGCTGCTCGAGGTCCTTATGCAGCATGAGGATGACCTCGGCGGCCGGTGCCTCATAAGCCTCCCGCGACTTCAGGCCGATGAGACCGTCCTCGAACATGTCAATCTTCCCGATGGCATGTTCGCCCGCCAGGTCGTTGAGGTAGTGGATGATCTCGGCCAGGTCGCTCTTGCCGTCAACATTCACCGGCAGGCCCTCTGCAAACTCGACAGTGATGACCACCGGCTCATCGGGCGCATTCTCTGGATACCTGTACCACAGGTAGTCCTCCTGCGGGATGCGCATCGTCAGATTATCAACCTCGCCGGAGCCGATCGAGCGGCACCACATCGTCAGATCGTCGCCGATGCCGGCCTTGTACGGAATGCCATATTCCGCCGACAGCTTCTTCTCCTCGTCCCGCGTCCAGTTGAAGTCCCGCACCGGCACGATCACCTTCAGCTCCGGCGCGAAGAGCGTGAACACATTGTGCATCCGGTACTGATCGTTCCCCTTGCCCGTCGAGCCCTCACAGATCGCGTCACAGCCCTCTGCGACGGCGAACTCGGCCACATTCCGCGCGATAAGCTGCCGCGTCATCGAGGTCGCGACCGGGTAGCCCTCGTAGTCCGAGTTAGCCATGATCGCCTTCGTGATGAAGTCATTGGCAAATTCGTCAGTGGCCTCGATGAGTGTCCAGGGCACATTGAGCAACTCGGCCTTGTCCTTGCACTGCTGGATTTCGTCATCGGACAGCCCGACATTGACCGTCACCGCCAGCACTTCCTCGGCCCCGTAGTACTCGGGCAGGATCTTCAGCGCCAGCGCCGAGTCAAGCCCCCCCGAATACGCGACGGCAACCTTCTTGCACTCCTGCAGCGGTATTACATAATCCCCGGTATTGCCACACATGCTAATGCCTCCTGTATAGCGCCCACTTGTAGCGCCCTATTCCTCTTCGTGTTCCTGCTCGCAATATGCGCAGACAATCCGCCCGTCCGCCGTCTCAATGAACTCCGCCTGCAGCGGCTCATTCTCACTGTTGGTGATACACTTCTCATTCCTGCAGTGGCCCGCGACGGAGACCACAGTCGGCTCCGGCCTGGGCTCGCTCACCTCTTCAGTTCTGGTCACTCTTGCCGGCTTGCCGAGGCCGATGCCCTTGACGGAGGGTTGGAACTGCCTCAACTCCAGCAGCAGCGCAATCAGCGCCATCCGCACCGGCACACCACCTGCCGCCTGCCGGAAATAAGCAGCGCGCGGGTCCGCGTCAACAGCCGGGACAATCTCCCCGACACGCGGCAACGGATGCAGCACCCGCATCTCTTCCTTCGCACCCGCCATCATCTCCGGCGTCAGTACATACACTCCCGCCACCTGCTCGTATTCCTCCTCATTGTCAAACCGCTCCTTCTGGATGCGGGTCATGTACAGGACATCGAGGTCACCGATGACCTCCTCCAGGCTCTCCGTCTCGGACGGACGCGCGCCGCCGATTCCCTCCACCTCAGCCAGGTATCGCTCAGGCATCTTCAGCGATTCCGGCGCGATGCAGACAATCTCGCAGCCCATCCGCGCCATCACTGGAGCCAGCGAATGTACCGTCCGGCCATACTTGAGGTCCCCGCACAGGCCGACCTTCAGCCCTGAGAGCGTCCCGCACTCGCGCCGGATACAGAACAGGTCAGTCAGCGTCTGCGTCGGGTGCTCGCGAGCGCCGTCGCCCCCATTGATGAAGGGCACTTCCGCAGCCCGAGCCGCGACCTTCGCCGCCCCTGCCAGCGGATGGCGCATCACGAGGATGTCACAATACGCGCTCATGATCCTCGCGGTATCGGCCACTGACTCGCCCTTGGCCGCAGATGACGACTTCTCCTCAGCGAAGCCGAGTGTCTGCCCGCCGCGCCGCAGCATCGCCGCCTCGAAGGAGAGCCGCGTGCGGGTACTCGGCTCGAAAAACGCCGTCCCCAGGATACGGTCGAGCGGCTGAGCCAGCGACGGCTCGCCCTTCCCTCCGAAGCCGATAGCTTCCGCCATCTGCTCCGCCGTATCGAGGATCAAGTCCAGGTCCTGCTCCGACAGGTCGCCGAAGGAGACCAGATGTCTGATTGACAGGGAGCCCATCATAGCACCCACATTCACCTTGTGCATCGGCCGGCCTCTCAGCCCGCACACCTCACACTATCACCGCATTCAGATCATCCCGCATTGCCCGCGCCGCCTCGGCCGCGGCTTTCTGGAAATCGCCGCCCGTCTCGCGGTACGCGTAGATGATCCCGCGCGATGAGTTGACTATGGCCCCGAGGCCGTCATCGTCAAAGGCCGCCGCCACATCCTCTGCCCCGCCGCCTTGTGCTCCATATCCGGGCACCAGGAAGACGCTCTGCGGCATGAGTTCGCGCAATTCGGCGAGCTGCCGGGGATACGTTGCACCCACGACCGCCCCGACCGAGCTATATCCACATTCCCCGACTCGCGACGCGCCCCATTCCTTGACCAGCCCCGCAACCACCTCATACACCTTACCCGCTCCGCTGTCCAGGTCCTGCAATTCACCCGAGCTCGGGTTCGAGGTCTTGACGAGGACGAACACGCCGCCGTGCAGCTCGTCGGCGACCTCCAGGAACGGTTCGACGCCGTCGCAGCCCAGATACGGATTCACGGTGACGGCATCAGCCTGCGCGATACTCCCTCGCCAGTGCATCCCGAAACTCGCACTCGCGTAGGCCTGCGCAGTTGAGCCGATGTCATTGCGCTTCGCGTCGAGTATGACCACCAGATCCTGCCGGTGGGCATACTCGATGACCTGCCACATCGCGGCCAGGCCGTCGGGAGCCAGTGCTTCGAAGTAGGCCGCCTGGGGCTTGACACAGGCCGCGTATTCCGCCGTGGCGTCAACGATATTGCAGCAGAATCCGACGACGTCTTCCAGCCCATTGACGCCGTCGGCAAATGGCGGGGGAAGCATCTCCGGCCGCGGGTCCAGCCCCACACAGACGCGCGAATTCTTCGTGGCGATGGCTCGCGCCAGACGGTCTGGAAATGGTGATGTCATGCGGAGAAACGCCCCCTCACGCCCGTTGCGTGTTGGAAGCGATTATACAGGCATGGGTGTGCTATTGTCAAAACACGCCGGTGACTGTGCATGTGCCCGAAGTTGTGATAGAATAGGGGAGAGTTATCATCTGTCGATCCAGAAAGCGAGGGCACACGAATGAGGGCATCGAGAGTCGTGGCGATGGCACTGCTGGGCGCTTGTATGATTGTCCTCAGCCTGCCGGCGGCCGGGCAAAGGGGCGGCGCAGCGGCGGAAAAGAAACTCGCGTATGACGATGTGAAGCTCCTCCTGATGGCCCGCTACCTGCAGCTTACCCGCGAGCAGACCGCGGCGATAGTGCCCATCGCCACGGGGCTTGCCGACGCGAAGACGGCTCTCAACGCGACGCTTGATGAGCAAGTCAAGGAGGCCGCGCCGGCCTTGGCGCAACTCATAGAACAGGAACTGACCGGAAAGCGCCCGGACGCGGCCGCTGAGGATGCTGCCGACGATGCGTTCGACAGATACGACCGCGCGCATGACAAATATGACAAAGCCGTGATAGCCGCGACGGGAGAAGTCATGGCGACGTTCTCGGCGAGGCAAAAGGCGCTTGTCGAGACTGAGCAGGAAACGAACGCTCGCCTGGCGATAGCAGAGCGGGCCGTCGTAGCGCCCGCTCGTCTGATCGTTGAGCGGCTCCGGATGATCCGTGCGCTGGAACCGGCCGACTACGACGCCGTGCGACCGCTGCTAGCTCGTGAGATCGCCGACTACCTCATCTTATGCAAGCATCTCCCTGACGATGCCCTATGGCCCGTCTTCCGTGACGTGCTGAGGCTGATGGACACCGTCATGGACTGGAGCAACGCTGAGTTCGCTGATAGGCTCAAGCAATTGCCGGACCAGGTGGCCGAGATGTTTGAGCTGCCGACGGCAGACGCGGCTCCGGTCGCTTATCGCCTCACCCTCGGCCGCATGGACAGGTTCCTGGCCAACCCGGCAACTGCCGAGCTCCTCGCCGCGCTCCAGTTCCCCGAGACCCCGGCACCAGCGGCGCCATTGTACGGCTTCGTCAGCCCGGGACTTACCACGGGCGCGCTGCGCCTTGCTGAGATCACCGATACCAGACACCAGTTCGATAAGCTCCTCGACACGCTGGACGCGCTGGAGATGTCCAACAATCTCGACTTCACGACCCGCCAGTTGGCCGCCTTCCAGCCCGCGGTGTCTCAGATGTACATGGCCTACAACGCCGAGCGCGGAGCCTGGCAGGGCGTTCTCACCGCTCAGCACGCCGACTTGCAGGCCATCCGCGAAGCTCTACTCGCCGGCACTCCATTGACCGAGCGACACAACGACGTTCTCTACGACCTCCAGCACAGCCAGGGCGAACTGGCGCTGGCAACCCTCAGTGCGGCCGCCAGGGGCCTTCGCACTGTCCGCGACGCACTCGGCGAGAACCAGAACCGCCGGATTGATTGGCGGCCGCCTCAAGTACTCGAGCAATCGGAGCCGCTTGAAGACAGGATAGAGAGGCTGCTCGACCTCGCCGACCGCATCACCGGCTTCACTGATTTCCTCAGGGAGATCCGCTACATCGAGCCCATCGGCTTCCAGGATGGCGCAACTGAATTGACCGGCGACTTTCTCGCCAGATACATCCGCGATGGCACGCGCCGCTTCGACGCCGCCGTCAGGTACATGATAGACATGGAGATCGAGGCACGCGAGGTCCCGGAAGAAGATTGGAACTATGCCGTGGCGGCCATGATCGCTCTCGAGGCGATGACCAGACTCCGTCTGCTGCCTGAGGACGCCGGCCGAGGTCTCGAGCCAACTGCACCAGACGGCGCTCGCTACACGTGGTGGGACATGGAGCGCATCTTCTCCGACCCGCTCCTGCCGGGCGTGTTTGCCAAACTCATGCAGCCGCCCGCGCCCGACTAGCCCGCAGACAAGGCCCGATAGCCCCTGCCCTGACACACGAGGCCGGCATGAAAAACAACCTGACCTCCATGACTCCCGAGCAGTGCAAGCAGCGCCTCAGAGAACTCATCATCCACAAGGCGCTCCGTTTCGGCGACTTCACTCTCGCCTCCGGCCGCAAGAGCAGCTACTACATAGACTGCAGACCGGTGACGTTGGATGGTGAGGGTGCCTACCTGCTCGCCCGCTGCCTCCTTGAACTGCTCGCGGACGAAGACGTCGAGGCCGTCGGCGGCATGGCAATCGGTGCCGATCCGATTTCCGCCGCCACCTCGGTCATTGCCGCCTCGATGGGCCGCAAGCTCGATGCCTTCATCGTACGCAAGGAGCCCAAGGACCACGGTACGGGCCGGCAGGTCGAGGGCCCTCTCTCCCAGGGCGCGCGCGTCGCGATGGTCGAGGACACAGTCACCACCGGCGGCTCGACACTCAGGGCCATCGAGGCGCTGCAGCGCGAGCGCGACGCCCAGGTCGTCCTGATCCTGGTGATGGTGGACCGTCTCGAGGGTGCCCGCGAGGCCTTCGCAGAGGCCGGCTTCCGCTTCGTCTCCCTCTTCACAGTCGAGGACCTCGGCATCGAGCTGTGACCATGAACCGCATCCCCGCTCAGCCTTCCCGCAGCCAACGAAAAAGCGCCACGTGATGGCTGTAGCGGCCACTCGTGGCGCTGGTTTGTGCCTCCCCGACCAAGCGATCTCAGGAGTACAGCCACTCCACCGGCACGCGCGTAATCTGCGTCAGGTTCAGCCCGCCGGTCGCGTATTGCCCGGCGCAGTGCCCCAGCAGCACCGTGTCCTCATCATCCAGGAAGTGGATCGCCGTGTAGCAGTAGCACCCATCGGGGTCATCGTCGAGCACCTTGTGGCCCTCCCAACTCTCCCCTTCGTCACGTGAGATCGCCGTGACCAGCGGCGTCCGCTTGGCCTTCGCATCCGGCGGCAGGCTGCTGTGGTCCGTATAGACGATGAGTATATCGCCGGTCTGCGGGATGCGTCTGATGCTGGCCGGGCTGACGCATCTGGTGATGATGTCCGTCGGCTCGCTTCCCGACCAGTGGACGCCCCCGTCCTCGGAGTACGACCGGTAGTGACATCCCATGTCCGTGCGCGAGAGCATCATCACGCGGCCGTCCCGAAGCTCGATGACGCACGGCTCCTGCAGCCCGGCGGTGCTTCCGGCTGGCGGCTCGAGCTGCGTACTGGCATGTTCCCAACTCACCCCATCGTCATCCGACAGATAGCAGGTTGCATACCCCGGTTGCCGGCTCTCCCCATCCTCAAGCGGGAAGTGCAGCGACGCCGGCATCAGCAGCCTTCCTGACTCCAGCCGCACCACCCGGTCATTGTTCACCACATTGTATCCCCGCCGAGGCGTGCAGAGAACCGCCTCCGACCACGTCTGTCCCTCATCATCACTACGCCGCAGAAATTCCCGGCATAGCTCCATCTCGTGGTCCTTGCGCAGGTAGAACAGCCCGATGTCATCGTTGCCCATCCGCATCAGGCTCACCGACATGACGTTGCAGCCGCCCTCATTCTCCAGGATCATTACATCCTCCTGGGTCCACGTCCTCCCGCCGTCCTCTGAGTATCTGCCGGCAAGGTACGCCGCCGCGTCATCAGCGCCGCCGCCGTAGAAATGCGAATACACGAACAGCAGCCGCCCGTCTTTCAGGCGCACGAAGTCCCCTTCTGAATTCCGTGGATTCCCCTCAGACGGCGGCAGCAACGGTATCTTCTGGACTTGTTCAGTCATGCTCATTTCTCCCTTTCGGCCGGACGTTGACCGGCTTGCTCTCTGCGCAATCTGCAGATGGGGCAATACGTCGTATTCGTAGGTTCACCGCACATGGCGCACGAC
>JAUWOG010000554.1 GCA_030612305.1 Armatimonadota bacterium
ACCTGCGGGAGTCGCTTGACGGTCACATCACCGATGCCGCGCGTCGGGCGGTTGATGATGCGTCGCAGCGCCACCTCATCCGTCCGGTTGAACAGCACCTTCAGATAGGCGGCGATGTCCTTGACCTCCGCGCGATCGTAGAAGGACATCCCGCCCACGATTTCATACGGCACGCCCAGCTCTCGGAGCGCCACCTCCAGGACGCGCGACATGGCATTGGTGCGATAGAGCACGGCGTAGTCACCGTAGCGGGTGCCGGAGCCGCGCACCTGGCGGGCGATGAGGCGGACGACCCACGCGGCCTCTTCCTCTTCATTGACCGCCTGATACACGACGAGCTTGTCGCCCTGCGCCTTGTCGGTCCAGAGACGCTTCTCGGCGCGGTTCTCATTGTGCTGAATCACCGCATAGGCACAGTCCAGGATGCACTGCGTCGAGCGGTAATTCTGCTCCAGCTTGATGACTTTGGCGTCGGGGAAATCCACCTCGAAGCTCAGAATCAGCCCGACATTTGCGCCCCGCCAGCCGTAGATGCTCTGATCGTCATCACCGACCACGCAGATGTTGTGCTCGCGCGCCGAGAGCAGCCGCACGAGTTCGTACTGCGCGTAGTTGATGTCCTGGTACTCGTCCACGAGCACATAGCCGAAGCGGTCCTGGAGTTCGCCGAGCACCTCCGGCCGCTCGTTGAGAAGCGTGACCGCCTGCATCAGCAGATCATCGAAATCCAGCGCGGTGTTGGCCCGCAGTGCGCGCTGGTAGTGCCCATAGACGCGCGCCACGATCTCCTCGAAGGGGCCCTTGCGTGTCATGCGGTAGCCCTGCACACCCAGAAGCTCGTTCTTCCCGTTGCTGATGGCATTGAGGATGCGCGTGGGGGTATAGGCTTCGGCGTCAACATCGGCGAGGCTGAGGGCGCGCTTGATGACTGCCTGCTGGTCGGTCTCGTCGTAGATGACGAAGTTGGGCGCGATGCCGATCTTCTCGCCGTAGCGCCGGAGCAGGCGCGAGCAAGTCGAGTGGAAGGTGCCGGCCCAGAGCTTCCGGGCTTCCGCCCCAATCAGCTTCTCGATTCGCTGCTTCATCTCGTTGGCGGCCTTGTTGGTGAAGGTGACCGCCAGAATTCGTGACGGGGCGATGCCCTTTTCCTTCACCATATAGGCGATGCGGTAGGTGAGGGCGCGGGTCTTGCCGCTGCCGGCTCCGGCGAATATCAGCACCGGGCCCTCGATGGTTGTGGCTGCTTCTCTCTGTGCATCATTCAATTGTTCAAGTAATGACAAGTTTATCACCATGAAACTTAGACTCGGGACGATACACGGCCACCATTCCTACTCATCTTCCACGCTTGCTGCCGTCTCCCCACCGTGTCGCAGGCACGCCTCGATGAAGCCGGCGAAGAGCGGGTGCGGACGGTTGGGACGCGACTTGAACTCGGGATGGAACTGGGAGGCAATGAAGAAGGGGTGGTCGGGCATCTCGATCATCTCGACGAGGTCGCCTTCGGGCGAGGTGCCGCAGACATGCAGGCCGGCCTCGACGAGCTGCCGGCGATATGCGTTATTCACCTCGTAGCGATGCCGGTGGCGTTCGGATATCTCGGTCTCGCCGTACACGCTCTGTGCCAGGCTGTCTGCGGCGACAACACACGGGTAGGCGCCCAGGCGCATCGTCCCGCCCAGCTCGGTGATGTACTCCTGCTCCTTGAGGTAGATGATGACCGGGTGCGGCGTGGCCTCATCGAACTCGGTGCTGTTGGCGCGCTCGAGGCCGCAGACATTCCGTGCGAACTCGATGACGGCTATCTGCAGGCCCAGACAGAGGCCGAGGTACGGCAGCTTGTGCTCTCGGGCGTAGCCGGCCGCCGCGATCTTGCCCTCGATGCCACGGTCCCCGAAGCCGCCCGGAACCAGTACCCCCGACACGCCGGCCAGCATCTGCTCAGCGCCGCGCTGTTCGATCTCCTCCGAATCCACGTACCTGATATGCACGCTGCAATCGTTGGCGGCCCCACCGTGCTTGATGGCCTCAGTCACCGACAGGTACGCATCATGGAGGTCCATGTACTTGCCGACCATCGCTATCGTCGTCTCATGCTGCGGGCTCTCGATACGCGCAACCATTTCCGCCCATTCATTCTCGAGCGGCTCCCGGACGCCCAGGCCGACTCGCTGCGTCACGAGGTCCGCGATGCCTTGCCGCTCCATGTCCAGAGGGATACCGTAGAGGGAGCGGTCGGTGTCCACGCCCTCGATTACGGCTTCCGGCGGCACGTCACAGAACAGCGATATCTTGGCGCGCGCCTCATCCGTCAGCGGGTACCGCGAGCGCGCCACGAGGATCTGCGGCTGGATACCCATGCGCCGCAACTCCTGCACGCTGTGCTGCGTCGGCTTGGTCTTCAGTTCGCCCACTGAATCCAGGTACGGCACCAGGGTCACATGGACGAAGCAGGTATGCTCCGGGCCCTCCTCGATGCGCATCTGCCGGATCGCTTCGAGGAACGGCTGGCTCTCGATGTCGCCGACGGTGCCTCCGATTTCGGTGATGCAGATGTCGGCCTGATGAACGCGTGCCGCCCGCCGGATGCGGTCTTTGATCTCGTCGGTGATATGCGGGATCACCTGCACCGTTTTGCCCAGGAAGTAATCCCCGTCACGCTCCTTTGATATGACGGAGTCGTAGATGCCGCCGGTAGTGATATTCGAATCGCGCGTCAGCGGCTCGTCAATGAAGCGCTCGTAATGTCCCAGGTCCAGGTCCGTCTCGGCCCCGTCGTCAGTGACGAATACTTCGCCATGCTGGACCGGGTTCATCAGCCCGGCATCACCATTGCTGTAGGGGTCAACCTTG
>JAUWOG010000408.1 GCA_030612305.1 Armatimonadota bacterium
AGGGATTTCGTGGCGATGAGACTCGTGCAGAGTGCATCTGTCGGGCTCTTGGCGAAGCCGCTGGACCGTGCGGCCGTCGTCAGGATGGTTGATCGCGCAGCCGAGATCGCTCCCCACAACGATACCGTTCAGCAGCGGGCGGGGATAATCTACATGTACGCGGGCGCCTATGAGAAGGCCGCTGTCCATCTCGCCGGCCTTCCGGACCGCGACATGCTGATGCAGATATCGCTGGGGCACAGTCTGCTGCTGTCGGGAAAGGCTGAGGAGGGCCTCGACATCCTGCGTACGGCGGTCCAGGAGACGCGCGCCCGCGAACAGCAGGGCCTCATCGGCCCGTTTCACTACGCCCTGTATCTCAACAACATCGGCTACGCCCTCGCCGAAGGCAACGTGGACCTCGAGCGTGCTCATGCCCTTGTGGCGGAGGCGATGCGGATACATCCTCTGCAGCCGGCGTTCATTGACAGCCTCGGCTGGTGCTACTACCGGACCGGCGACTACAGGCAGGCGATGTTCTATCTCGAACGCGCCGCCCGACTTGGTGGCCCCGCCACCTCCGCCGAGACGCATTATCACCTCGGCGCCACCTACGCCAGGATGGGCCGCATCCGTCTCGCCACTCTGGCGCTGGTCAAAGCCCTCGAGTACGATCCGCAGTACGAAGAGGCTGCCGCCGAGCTGCGCCATCTGCACTACTCCCTGCCCCGGCCTATGCGCGCGTGACGCCGCCGACAGGCTGAAGCCCGGCCCCGCGTCGTGCTGTCATGATGAAGCGTGCCCATCACTGCAGAACACTCGGCGTTCTGCCAAGGAGCTACATCGCCTGATGAAGATAGCGCAGAGAGTCGCAAGTATCGCTCCGTCACCGACCATGGAGGGAGCGAAGAAGGCCAAGGCAATGCGGGCCGAGGGCAAAGACGTGCTCTCCTTTGCTGTCGGCGAGCCGGATTTTCCCACGCCCGAGAATGTCATCGCCGCCGCTGTCACCGCGCTGGAAGAGCAGAAGACGAAGTACACGAACGCCTCCGGGATTGACGAGCTGAAGGCCGCCATCGTTGCCGCCACCCGTCGCACCATCGGCGTCGAATACGACGCGAGCGAAGTCTGCATCAGCAACGGCGCGAAGCACACGCTCTCCAACGTCTTCGCGACGCTGCTGGAGCCCGGCGATGAAGTCATAGTGCTCGCGCCCTACTGGGTCACGTACCCCGAACTCATCAAGCTGTACGACGGGAGGACCGTCGCGGTTCTCGCCGGCGGCGAAAACGATTTCCAGCCCGACATCGCCGAAATCGCCGACGCCATCACCGACAGGACTGTCGCCATCTGCATCAACAGCCCCAACAATCCGACCGGCGGCGTGCTGACTGAGCAGTCAATCCGCGACATCGCCGGCCTCGTCATCGAGAACGACCTCACCCTCATATCCGACGAGATCTACAAGGAGATACTCTTCGACGACCGGGAGTATCTCAGCCCCGCCGGCCTCCCCGACATGAAGCAGCGCACCATCGTCGTGGATGGGGTTGCCAAGTCCTACGCGATGACCGGGTGGCGCATCGGCTGGTCGTTGGCTCCGGCGGACTTCACCAAGGGCCTCGGCAGCCTCCAGAGCCAGCAGACCTCAAACGCGAACACGATTGCCCAGTGGGCGGGCGTCGAGGCGCTCACCGGCCCGCAGGAATCGGTCCAGGAGATGTGCCGCGAATTCCAGACGCGCCGCGACTACATCATCCCCGCATTGCAGGCGATGGACGGCGTCGAATGTGCAATGCCCGCGGGCGCGTTCTACGCCTTCCCCGACATCTCAGCGTACTTCGGTCGCACTCTCGGAGGCCGCCGGATCAACACATCGCTGGAGATGACAGATTACCTGCTGGCCGAAGCGTGGATAAGCACGGTGCCGGGCATCGCTTTCGGCGCTGAAGGCTACATCCGCATCAGCTTCGCGTGCAGCATGGAGCAGATAGAGGAGGGCGTCCGGCGGCTGGAAGAGGCGCTCACGAGCGCCTGACAGCGCTGCGCCACCAACACAGGAGGTCGGCAGTTGAAACACACGATCACACTCATTCCCGGCGATGGCACCGGTCCGGAAGTTGTGGAGGCGATGCGCCGCTGCGTCGAGGCAACCGGCGTTGACATCGAGTGGGATGTCCACAACGCCGGCGTGGATGTCATGGACGAGTTCGGGACGCCATTGCCGGAGAGTGTCCTCGACTCGATCCGCGAAAACAAGGTCGCCATCAAGGGGCCGGTGACCACGCCCGTCGGCAGCGGCTTCCGCAGCGTGAATGTCGCTCTCCGCAAGACGTTGGACCTCTATGCCTGCCTGCGACCGGCGCGCTACTATCAGGGCGTCAAGTCGCGCTATCCGGAGGCCGACCTGGTCGTCGTCCGCGAGAATACCGAAGACCTCTACGCCGGCATCGAGTTCGAGCGCGGGACCGAGGAATGTGCCCGCGCAATCGAGGTCATCTCCGAACTCTCCGGTTCAACCATCCGGTCCGATTCGGGCATCTCGATAAAGCCCATCTCCGAGATGGCTTCGAAGCGCATTGTCCGCTTCGCCTTCGACTATGCCATCGCCAACGGTCGGACCAAGGTCACGGCGGTGCATAAGGCCAATATCATGAAGTACAGCGACGGCCTCTTCCTGGATTGTGCCCGCCAGGTGGCCGAGGAGTATGCCGACAGCGGCATCGAGTTCGAGGACCGCATCGTTGACAACATGTGCATGCAGCTTGTCCAGAAGCCGGAGCTTTACGACGTGCTCGTCCTGCCGAATCTCTATGGCGACATCGTCAGCGATCTGTGCTCCGGTCTGGTCGGCGGCCTCGGCATCGCACCGGGCGCCAACATCGGCGCCGAGCGCGCGCTCTTCGAGCCGACCCATGGCAGCGCCCCGAAGTACGCCGGCCAGAACCGCGTCAACCCCACCGCCACGATACTCTCTGCAGTCATGATGCTGCATTACATCGGGGAAGACGATGCCGCCGACCGCCTCGACAACGCAGTCGCCGAGGTCATTGCCGAGGGCAGAGACGTGACCTACGACCTCAAGCCGACGCGCGATGATCCGAGCGCCGTGGGCACCAGTGAGATGGCCGACGCCATCATCGCCCGGCTCTGATACACTGCCCGCCATGCAAAAGGCCTGCCCTCATCCTCAGGGCAGGCCTGCTCATGCGTGTCGCTGTTCGGCGCCGTCAGTCGGCCATGCACTTCTTCAGGAACGCGATGTCAGCGGCGACTTCCGCTTCCGTTTCCTCCAGCGATATTTCCTCCGTGCCACGCCGCGCGAACTCGATCTCCACGAAACCGTCATTGCCCGCGGCCTTGAGGCTCGCGATGATCGCCGCCCAGTCCATCTCGCCGTCTTCCAGCCTCGTTGATAGCCGCGTGCCATCGCTCATGCGGTGATTCGTCGCATGCGTATTGAGGATATGCGGGGCGAGGATGCGGATTTCCTCGGCGAGTGTCGCCGTATCGGTGGCGGTCCCGACCTGGTAGTTGATCATCAGCGCGGGACTGTCCACCTCATCAAGTGTCCGCTGGCATCCCCAGAGCGTATTCGTCACCGTTCCGCCGTGTCGCTCGAGGGTTATGAGCAGGCCGGCGTCAGCGGCCAGTGCGCATCCCTGCTTCAGGTCGGCGATCGTCGCCTGCCACTGCTCGAGGTC
>JAUWOG010000192.1 GCA_030612305.1 Armatimonadota bacterium
TACGGTCAGCTTTGCGGCCGCGTTGCGGGGACGCTGGAATGAGCCGGCCTCAGACATCGAGTGGGCCCTGGGGCAGATACTGATACCGGCCCACACCCGGACGACCCGGGGCTTCTGTGAGCCGATAGTCTCGGAGCTTGAAGACGGGCGGGTCCTGATGATATGCCGGGGCTCAAACGATGCGAACCCGAGCCTGCGGGGGTACAAGTGGCGGCTCTTCTCCTCGGACCTGGGGCGGACATGGACGGAGGGTGAGCCGCTCAGATTCGCCGACGGCGGAGAACTGCTTTCGCCTGCGACGTGCAGCCGGCTGATACGGCATTCAAGTGGGGAGCTGTACTGGTTCGGCAATATCCTGTCGGAGAATCCGGTCGGCAATGGGCCGAGATACCCGCTGCAGCTTGCGCGGGTGGATGAGCGCAACGGTGGCATCATCCGCGAGAGCGTTGTGGTGATAGATGACCGTCAGCCGGACGAATGCGAGACCCTCCAGCTCTCCAACTTCTGGGTTTATGAAGACTGCGAGAGCGCCGCATTCCTCCTCAGCATGCACCGCCTCTTCGCGGAGAGGTATGATCAACTGGACTGGACCTCACCGTGCGTGAGGTACAGGATCGAGCCATGAAGCCGTGCCAGGGCCTCGATATGCAGAAACGGGATGGTCCCGCCGTCTCACAGGGACATCGGCATCCCCCAACCTCGCGCTCAACCATGCCGAGACGCCGCCGCCAACTCGGTGTCCACCTTGTCGAAGGCCAGGTAGCGGTCGTGGAACAGTTCCACCCATTCGGCTTTGGTGTGCCGCCGCAGGGCCGTCACGACGTCTTCCAGGAGCCATTCGCTGAAGGTGTTCTCGTTGCTCAGGCACGCTCGGTATTCGCTGACCGCCCTGGCGCAGGCGATGTTGTCGCGGGGACGCAGAAACACGAAGAGGCCATCGTCGTAGCCGTCGGTATGCCTGGTCGCCCCCATCAGCAGGTGATCGCGCCAGATCTGCTCGAGGCGGGGCCTGCGGAGCTTTTGCATCATCTCAGCATCGAAGCAGCCCATCAGCTCGGCGACCTCGGCATAGCGGTCCCGGTAGCAGTCCTTCCCGCCCGCCAAGTTCTCATGGTACTTCACCTCAATGCCCAGGAAGCCCGAGTTGCCCCCGGGCGTGGTGAACTGGATGAACACGTCGAAGGCGGAACGATCTCCGGTGTACCTGGAGTCCCCGCGGCCGGGAGAGTACTCGAACTTGATGCCCGTGACCTCGTCCACCCGTCCCCCTGTCAGATCTCGCACGACGGTCGTGGCCAGAGGGAGATCGTCCCGCAACTCACCGAACAGGTTGAATGCCAGGGGTTGGCTCGACAGCAGGTTGTCGAAGATCCGCGGCCGCCCGTAGACCTTGCCTTGGCTCTTCACCGGATCGAGCACCTCAAACCGGACCACGTCCCGGATCGTCTCGGTGAGGTAGTTGGCCAGCGTCTCCTCGGCCCACGGCATCGCAAGCAGGGAACCCAGGCGGCGGGCCTCCGTGCATCGAGGAGGCACATAGGTGCCCATCTCATACCCCTGCTGCTTACGCCAGATGGACTGCAGGAGGCGGGCCCGTCGCTGGAAGGCGTTGCCAGGCCTGTCGAGCTCGACGCAATGTGCGATCTCCAGGCGGGTCAGTTCATCCATATTGGGCTTCCCCTCCGGTCGCATGGTGACGTGACGGACTGTTCGCCGCCGGGAGCCCTCACACCTCACGCCTCGCCCTCCGCAGCGGGAAGTTGCTGTATCCGGGATTACCCTTATCAAACCGGGTGTCGTTCCTCCATAGGTTGAACAGCCGCCCATGTGACGTGTAGGCTTGCCGTTGGAGCCACAGGCGCCTTCTCTTCCGGCCGCGCGGAGGTCGGCAGTAGCTCAGCTTCTCATGATTCTATCGAGCTGTGCGGAGGTGTCGTGAACCATCTGTTCGGGGAACTGCGGGTAGGGACTGAGCTCGGCGGTGAGATAGCCGTCGTAGCCGATGCCCCGGAGGGCATTCATCGTGCGCGGGTAGTCCACACTCCCGGTCAGCAAGGCGACGAAGTTGCGCGTCGTGGTATCGAAGTCCTTGATGTGTACTTTGACGATGCGCTGGCCGAGGATGTCTATCCACTGGTGAGGATAGCCGTAGAGCAGGATATTGCCGACATCGAAATACGCCTTGACGAGCGCGTGGTCGAAGCTGTCTATGTAGTCGCGGAACTCAAGCGGGCTGAGCAGGAACTTGTTCCAGACGTTCTCGAGTGCCATCGTGATGCCGAGCTCTTCGGCGGTGGGGATGATTTCACGGAGACTCTTCTGGGATAGCTCATAGGCCGCGCCGTAGGGGACATCTTCGGTGACAACGCCCGGCACGACGAGGACGGTGTCTGCGCCGGCCCATTTGGCGACCTGCAGGGCGTGCTTGATGCCCTCGCAGCCCTGGGCGCGCACGTCTTCGTCAGTGGACGAGAGCGGCAGTTTCCAGTGTGTGCCGCCCATCACGCTGTGAATCTCCAGCCCGAGCTCGTCTGCGATAGTCGCAACCTGTTCCGTCTCCTGCTGGGTGCTGAAGCTGGGTATCTCAATTCCGTCCAGCCCGGCGTCTTTGGCGAGTTGGAGCCGCTGCCGCACCGGGAGCTTGGACGGCAGACTTGAGTAACACATCGCTTTCTTCACTAGGCCGCCTCCTGGAGATAAGGGGTTGTACATATTGACATCTTTCTCTTCTCCGCAACAGAAGTGATTCCCTCCTGGAGCATCGGAAAAAGGAACTGCAAGTAGCGGGCCAGAGTGCGGCCGGCAGTCCGGGTGTCGGGAAACAGATCTGTGGCAGCGGCGCGACCCCTACAGCCACCCACACTCGTACGCGGTGTCGTACATGGCGATGACGTTCTCCGGCGGGCTGATGACCTGTATGTTATGGCAAGCGCCGAGGATGTAGCCGCCGCCCTCGCCGAGAATGCGGATATTGTCCATAACCTCCTGCTTGACGTCCTCGATGGAGCCGAAGGCAAGCGTCTGCTGGTTGTCCATCCCGCCCATGAAGACAAGGTCGTCGCCGAACTCGGCCTTGAGCTCTTCGCGGGCCATGCCTGCACAGCGCCACTGGATGGGTTCGAGCACATCAACGCCGATTTCGACCATGTTGGGGAGGTTGTCGCGAGCCGAGCCGTCGCTGTGATGGAAGGCGTAGGCCCCGGCCTGATGGACCAGCTCCGTCATGCGCTTCATGTGGGGCAGGAGGAATTCGCGGATATGCTCGAGTGAGATCATCAGCCCGTCCTGCCCACCGACGTCTTCGGCGACCCATGTCCAGATGACCTTGCCGGGGATCTGCTCGTAGATGCGTGCGGCATTCTCGCACTGGATGTCGGTTAGCTTCTCCATGCAGTAATGGACGATGTCGGGCTTCTCGACGAGGTCCATGTAGCCGAGGGTGACACCCCGGAGGAACTTGAAGGCGGCGAATTCCTCATACGAGCCGCCGGCGATGACGCAATCCTCCTTACCCACGATCTGGTCGGCGATGTCTGAGTAGTCCCACCAGTCGGGGTCGGGCCATTGGTAGTTGTCCTCTATCTCTTCCACTGAATCGTATTCCGCCAGCGGGTGAGAGACGGGGTCGCTGTAGGTGCCGCCGTCGTACTGGGTCTGTTGGCGCTTGACACCGAAGGCGTCAGTCTCCGGTTCCAGCGGAGGCCCGATGTAGCGCGGGCCAACGTTGACAACGGGGTCAATATGCAGCCGGTCGCGGGCCTGTTCGTAGGTGTCGCAGCCCATGAATGCGAGGAGCTTCTCGGTGAATTCGGCTGTGGCACGGTAGGTCAGCGGGACACGGTCGTAGTCCTGCCGGTTCAGCAACGCCAGCCAACGTTCTCGTGGTGTCATGTTTCGGGAGTCCTTTCTGGTGTCTGTTTTGGGTTTCCGTCCGCGTGCCTCTTCGCCGGCCTCGAGCCTCTGTATCAGCCACTCGATATTGTCGCGGTCCTGAAGCGCCTCGGCTATGAGGCGGTAATCACCCGGCGTGCAGAACGCCTCAATGAGCGGCTCGAAGAAGATGAGCGCCTGGCCGCCGATGAACGAGAGCGGCTTCACGGACTCGAGCATGAATATGGCGGGAGTCCCCATGCGCCGCTCGACGGCGAGGTCGGCAAGGCGCGCAAGCGCCTCGCGCTGCTTCTCCGTGTCCTCGTCACCGGGCATGTCCGGCGGCAGGGACGTGCCGCTCGACATAGTCCTGTACCTCCGCGCAGTTGTGCGGGCAACGCAGCCGTATCCCCCGCCGGTAGGCCATCCAGTTGAGCTTCGAGTAGGGACTGAGGAAGATGCTATCGCCATCGGCGAAATACGCGGCGAAGGCCGTCCAGGGCCGGAGAGTCCTGACCAGCGGTGTGCGCAGCTTCATGCCATCGGCGTCAAGCTGGTAGCGCGTGGGCAGGTAGTGTGATGTAGTCGCCGCAAAAAGGATCAGCAGCGCCATCACTCCGTACCACGGGCTTTCGTAGAAGAGTACGACGGCCACGGACAAGCTCACGGCGAAGATGGCGACGAGGATCGAGAGAGCCGGAGCATGTCGGGCCGGCCACACACGCCACTCGATGGGCGCGTCTCTCTCGGGCGGCTCGTCCGGAGCTTGCTCATGGCAATGGGTCACGTGACACTCTCCAAGGCACGTTCACTGCGTAAGTGGGAAGTCCCTGGCCTTGACTTCGCCCGGAGTGGCCCGAGTTCCTCCCTGGTGGCACAGGCAGCGCGCGTCCATGTTTGCGCGGCGCCAGGCAAGGAAGGGACCGTCGTGGTAAGGCGGTGGCCTCAGAAACCGCGGAGCGTGCTGAACGCCACCGGCCGCAGTACGCTGGCAATAGACGTGGAAACGGATCTACCCGGCACTGCGGAAGCGCAAGGCTGGCGACAGCTGATAGCGGGCGCTAGTCGAGACGCGCCAGGGCCTCGTTGGCATCACGCCCTGCTGCCGATTCGGGAGCCAGGTCCACTACGCGCTGGAAATGAATTCTGGCAGCTGATTTGTTTTCCATTGCTATGAAGACCCAGGCCAGGATATGGTGGGCTTCCGCCGAATCCGGGTGCGTCGTCAAAACGTCCTCGAGCACTGCCGCCGCGCGCGTGAGGTCGCCGGCTTTCTTCAGTTCCCGTGCTTGCTGGATCTGCGCGTCCGGATCGTCAGGGGTAGTTGCCCTTGTGGCAGGGGCAGCGGCCGTATCCTGCTCTGGCGTGCCTTGAACCACGATTGGAATCTCCAGCGTGTTCGAGATCGGCTCGGGGTCCTTTTCGAGCTTGACTACCTTGGATGCTGGAATCAACGCAATCTTTAGAGTCCCGCGCCCACTGAACTTTGTGGATTCGCCTCTTACTTGCCGGAGGAGCATGAGGACGAAAGCTGCATCGTAGCCCATGTTCTCGACCTCGCCTTCGCGCTCCAAAACAGCAACTATTGGGCTCCGGGAAAATATCTCGGTAATCCGTACT
>JAUWOG010000673.1 GCA_030612305.1 Armatimonadota bacterium
ATCAGCCCGAACAACACACCCAGTAATGTAGCCCAGCTCATTTTGCCTCAACTCCTCAGCTTAGCTCGCTGATAACGAGGTCGTCCCGCTCCAACTCCGCCCGCCTCCGCTTCACGCCGCCCTCCGTCTCCTCGACGCCTACCTCGACGCCCCTGACCGAATAGGCCCTCGTTGCGCCTGCGCAGTCCCGCTCGATCTCGATGTCATGGACCGGGATGAGGGTTGTCATCGGGCGCTGCATGTCGGCGGTATTGTTGACGAGATGGATGACGAAGCGGTTGTGTTCGGGCTGGTGCCAGAGCTCGACTTCCACAGTCGGCGGGGCACTCACCCGCATCGGCATCGGCTTGCCGTGGGCCCAGTGAACCGCGCCGGCCATCAGCTTCTCCATCGCCTCCATCTTGTAGATGCCGTAGAATTCGCCGAACAGGCCCGGGAAATAGACAACGCGGCCACCGGGCTTGCTGCAGATAGCCGCCGGCCATTCGGACGTGCCTTCCGGGCGGGAGTACACCCGGCCTATCGGGTTCATGTAGTGGCCGACGACTTCCGCGCCGGCCGCCGGCTTGACCATCAGCGCACTGACCGGCCGCGCCAGCCACTGCCCGGCCTGGAACTCAGCGAGCAGGGGATGTTCCGCCTCGCCGAGGTCAATGTACTCCTCGGTAGTGGCCGGCACAAAAGCGCCCTCGATACTCTCATATCCGAGCAGCGAGCGCAGCTTGACGTCAGTCTCCCCGCCGCGCTCATCATATTCGCCGGCTTCGAATTCAGCTACCACGTTCCCCCCCTGCTCAGCGAAGTCAGCTATCGCCTGCTTCTGCTCGGCGCTCAGGCAGGAGGCGTTGGCGATGATGAGGGTCTCGTATCTCTCCAGGGAGCCGTCGCTCAGGCCGGCTTCGAGGATCACATCGAACGGGATATGCCGGCGCGTGAGCGCATTGAACCAGCCGCGATACGTGTCCCCCTGCCATTTGTCGCAGCGGCCCTTGCGCACCGACCAGTCCACCACCTTCTCACCCGAGCCGGTCGTGAACGTCAGGTCCTCCTCGCTGGTCGCATCCACATCAGTGAACAGGTCGTCGAGCCGCGAGATGTAGAACTTCGAGCTCTGCCCCGAGTAGAGCAGCGCAACATCGGCACCTGACTCCGCAGCCGTGCAGTACTCCTCAATGCTCTCCAGGAAGCCGTTTATCTCCCGCATCGGCGCTACGGTCTCCTCGGGGGAGTTCCGCAGCGCGTAGTCAAAGATCGCCAGCCACGTGCCGGAGCCGCAGGCCACCGTCTGAGCCGCGGCTACCTTCGTCTCGATCGCCGGCAGCGGCAGATAGTGCCATGCGCCGAGGCAGTGATGGACGAAGACGATGGCCGGCTTGCCACCGGCGCGCAGATGCTTGGCCGCCAGCGACCAGAACAGAGTCGGCGTCTCGCGCCCCAGATGATAGAACGCCTCCGCCCCGTTGAAATTCTGATACGGGCCCGTCGCGGCGATGTCGCGAGCTACTCGCCACGCACCCCCATGCCAGCTTCCGGCATTCAAAAAGATCACGCCCTCGGCGTTGACTTCCCGCATCGCGTCGCCGGCCTCCTTCAGGAAATCGGCCATTGACTGCTCGCGGAAGTCAATGAACTCCTTGTACAGCGGATTTGCCCAGTCCTCTTCCCGGGGCGGCTCCTCCCCGTAGATATCCCTGAACTTGCTCACACACGCCGGGCAGTGGCAGCAGTCCGGATACACGACCGGGCCGTCCAGGAATACCCCGTCGAGCCCGGTCTTCATCGCCTCACGCACCAGCTCGAAGGCCCACTCGCGCCAGCCGGAGTTCACGCACAGCGTCGTCCCGGAGCCATACAGGGGATTGACCCGCCCATACTCCTTCCCATCGGCCATGATCTGCAGCCAGTCGGGATGCCGCTCGCCGAATTCGAAGGAGTACCAGTGCATGTTGAGATATGACAGCGGGTGGATGCCGTGTTTCTTCGCATGGGGGATATACTCCCGCAGCATGTCGAAGTCGCCAAGCTCCGGGTATTTCTCAAACTTGTCGGAGTTGAAGGTAGTCATCCATCCCAGGCC
>JAUWOG010000624.1 GCA_030612305.1 Armatimonadota bacterium
GGATGCTGTACCTGGCTGAATGGTGTCTATTGGCTAGATATCATTAAAGTGCTGCCGAACAAGGAGCTACTGATCGCCAACCACCGTGAACCCGGCCAGGCCAAGGTCGAGCCCGTCAAGATGGGGATAGAGTCGGACTTGGTCTATCCGCTAGTGCGTGGCCGCAACATCCAGCGATGGCAAGTACAGCCTTCACTCAGTGTTGTCTATCCACACACCAGTGAAACCGGCTGGCGACCGATCAATGAGCAGACGATGAAGACGCGGTATCCCAAGACGTACGACTATTTGTCGCGCTTTCGGTCAAGACTCTTGCAGCGAAGCGGATACGAACAGCTTAGGCCCGGGCAACCTTTCTACATTCTGGGCAACACAAACGCGGCGAACTTGAGCCCGTGGAAGGTAGTGTGGGCGGGTCAAGTTGCGCCCACATTCAACGCCGGGGTCATCGGCCATGAGCCGGGCCGACATGTCGCTTTGGCCGACCAGACAGCGTACTACATAGCATGCGATTCCCGAGAGGAAGCACTGTATCTTTGCGCAATTCTCAATTCGGCCCCTGTCCGATGCTATTATAGGTCGGTGGTCTACAAACATGCTGCTACGAACTTCTTCAGCCTCATTGATATTCCGGCTTTTCAAGCCAAGGCCCATACGGATTTCGTCCGCTTAGCTGAAGATGCTCATATTGCTGCAGATCACGACAATGGTGATGCTCAACTTGCTATTGAGGCTGAGATTGACGAGGCTGCGGCCAAGCTGTGGGGCATTACCGACGACGAGCTGAAGGCTATTCAGGATGCGCTGAAGGAGATGTGAGAGTCGCGCAAATGGGTGGCAGCGTGATGAGTCCGAGTGGCGGGGGCGGCTACTGGGGCAACGGCGACGGCCGCTTCATCTACCCGCCGAATGTTGATCCCAACTCCGAACATGAGCCGATTCTGTGCGGGCCGGTGGATTCTCTGCGCTGGGAGATGCTGCGCGAGGGCCTCGAGGACTACGAGTACTTCGCGCTGCTGAAGCGACTGCTCCGGGAGAAGCCGGATGGGGAGGCGGCGAAGCTGCTGACCGTGCCCGAGGATGTCATGGTGAGCCCGAGGGACTTCAACCGGGATCCGCAAGCGATGTACTCGCACCGCCGCGCGCTGGCGGAGGCGATAGAGCGGCTGGCAAGGTAGGGAGCAGGCCGCGGAAATGCACCCGGGCGTACTCTGGATAGTGAGGGGTGTCTCGCGCTCAATCGGCGAGGTTGACGGGGATGACCTCGACCTGGTAGTCGGTGTCCGTGACGGTCACGACCAGATAGTGGTAGTAGCCGCCATTTTGTGGTGAGGCGTAGAGCGGAGCGCCGCCGCCGGCCGTGATGAAGTAGTCCACGCCGTCGCGGCGGGAATGGTTGTAGAGGTGCTCGTGGCCCACGAAAACCGCGCTGACCCGGTGCTTGACGAAGAGCGCGTGGAGCTGGTCGCGCAGCGGGACGTCCACATCCATCGAGGAGCCGCGGTGCCCGTCCACCGGAAAGAGCGGCCGGTGCAAGGCCACGAAGATGAAGCCGGCATCCTTCGCCGCCGCGATGTCGCTCAGCAACCATTGCCACTGGCGGCCCTTGATGCGGCCCTGCTGGCCGGGGATCTCGCTGTCGAGGATGATGAAGTGGCAATTCGCGCGGTCGAAGGAATAATTGCGGCCGCCAAAGTAGTCCTCGAAGATCTCAGCATTCGCCGCCGAGCCTCGGATGTCATGATTCCCCGTCGCCAGCGCCACCGGGATGTTGTCCTCGGGATGGAACAGGCCGCCGACCTTGAGCGGCATCAGCGCCTCGAAGAAGCGTGCGTACTGGGCGCGGACCACCTGCGGGTCAGCGCTTCCCTCGATGTAGTCGCCAGTGCCGATGACGAAGGCAGGATTTCGGCGGGCGATGCCGCGCATGATGCGGCGGGTGATGTTAAGGCGCTCGTAGTTGGGACCCGGGCGGGTGTCACCGAATACGGCGAAGGTCAGATCGCCATCGGCAGCAAGGCAGCCGCTCGCAGTCAACAGGACGGCCAGGACTGCGGAGAACATTGCGGTGCGCAATCGCCATTCAGGACGCATCATGATTGTCCGGCCTTCGGTGAGAGCCGATCGTCAGAGGATTCGCACGGTGTGTTGCCATCGCCTGCTATTGTCGCACGAGCGAGCGCGATGTGCAAGCGGCAACGGCGAACGGCAACGTCGTGGGGCGCTGCCCCAGTGTGCTGGGAAAAGCTGGAAGTGACCAGCAGATGAGAGTTCTGCACGGGCAAAGCCTTAGCAGGCAGCCCGGAACCGAGTGTTGCGGGCGGTATGGTAACATACTGTCCGAAGCGTACACAGGGCTCGTGTGAGGTGTGGAAATGATAGCCCCGAAAACAGCCGACATCGCGGAGGCCGAACTGGTTGGGGCCAGCGAAGGCAGCATGTGCGTCGTCGCTATAGCGAGACGGCGTCGCTCC
>JAUWOG010000600.1 GCA_030612305.1 Armatimonadota bacterium
GTTTTACGCGTCTCGGTCTGTATCTGGCCGGCGTATGCGGGCTTATCAGTCTGAATGCTGAAAGCGCCGGCGGCGAGTCTCTCGCCTTCGAAGAGCCATGCGCCGGTGACCTTGCCTGCAACCTGCCGCAGCACCCCCAGGCGGCCCTTCATAGCAACGCCGCCCGCGGTCCGCTCCGGATATGGTGCCTCATCGAGCGTCGAGATGATCGTGTCCACGGTGTTACCGTGGGTCACGCGCAGCGCCACTGCATTGTCATCGGCGGGCGTGAGCGTCAGCCGCTCGACCTTATCAATGAACCGGCCGTCGGCGTAGGGCTCCTCGACCGCTGCGAAGACGCTGGCGAGGGGTGCTTCGCCCTGCCGCCGGACGAGCAGCTGCGGCATCCAGAAGTCGTAGGCTTTGCGCATATCGCCCTGTGTGCCCACGCCCATTCTGCGCACTGAAGGAGCCCGCCCGAGCCACACCTCAGCCGGCCCCTCATTCAGGATATGGATGCGGAGCCCCTTGTCCGGCTCTTCGATGTAGTCGAAATCAACGCTGAACGCGCCGTCGGTTTCTGCCTTTGCCACGTCTCGAATCATGCCATAGGCGTGGAAGCGGGAACCCTCGATGGTAGGCTCTTTCCATTCCTCGCCTTCCTCCAGCATCCACTTCCGCTTGCCGGTCAGCTTCAGGCTGCAGCTCGCAGTCGTATCCGCATCGGCGTCACCGTGGAGTGCCCAGTCGTGCATTGAGCCGCCCCGCAGACGGAAGAGGTCCACTACATAGGCATCCCTCTCCGAGGCCGGGATCATCACCAGCATCCGCCGGTACATGTCGAGACCTTCAGCCTTTGCGTATGCGCGCTTGCCATCGGCGGCCACCACTGAGACCCCGTTGCTGTCCGGGAAGAACCACAGCAGGTCGCCGTCCGAGTTGCCGCCGTTCTGGTCCGTGCGGTCTATGACCACCGTATTATGTCCCACCGTGGAGGTGCACCAGTAGCGCATCTGCGTCCACGTATAGCCCAGGTCGGGCAGCATCTCGCGGCCTTTGGCCCAGAGTATCAGGCTGAGATTATCCAGGTGCGTGTGGCCGTAGCCGCCGGAGAAATGCAGTTGCGCCTGCATCTGGTCGCCGCCGGTACCGCGGCCCAGCGAGGCCTGCCCGTAACCGGGAAGAATCGTCGAGACTGTCCTCGCACGCGGTGCGCCATACTTCGAGCCTGCCCAGGTGTCGTGAACCGGGCAGACACAGGCGTTGGGAAAGCTGACTGTTGCCGGCGCGTCAAGGCACTTCGCCCAGAACGGAACTTGCGTGTCGGGGTCGAAGTCATCGAAGCGCGTCCCGTCTATCTCATCCACATATCCCGGCGGGTCGCTATGGCCTCTGACGGTGTTGAACGCGGCCTTGATGCCACCGATAGTCATGTAGTGATAGGACGGCGCCTCGTGCCACATGCCATCATAGAAAAAGCCCACATCAACATTCAGCTTCATCCATCCGAAGGCCCGATGCACGTAGGCGGGATCGTTGATGATCCGCCCCAGTGTCGCGGCCCCGGCAATATCATAGCCCACGACGTTGCTCACGTGATATGGACTCGCAGCGATGACCTTAAAGGTCTCTCTGAAGAAGTCGTTCTCCAGCTTCTCCCTCACGTCATAGCCGCGCTTCTCGGAGAGTTTATCGAACTCCTTGCTCTCGCACACCAGGTCATAGGGCTTCAGCAGGGACTTGGGGACTTCATTGTGGAAGTACCCCCACTTCCCCGAATCCCAGGGATATGGCATCTCTTGGCTCTCGCGGAAGTTGAACGTCCGGACGCCATTCTGCATGACCGGGTAGTGCGGATACACTTGCGCGTACTTGTCGAGCACGAGTACCACCCGCGCGGCATATTCCTCCTTCCCGGTCGCCTGGTAGGCCATGCCGAGAGCGCTTAACTGCCCGGTGAGCCAGCCGCGCTTCTGGCGCAGCAGGTGCGTGCTGAAGAAGTGGGCGATGTCCTTCTCCTCATTCAGGTAGTAGGGGAAGCTGACTTCCTCACCCAGCTTATTCTTCCCCGTCCTCACATGGCTCTCGGGATACTTGTCATTGGGATAAACGATTTCGCCGCAGAAGCGACACTTCAGCTCATCGGGTCGGTCAATGCTCCAGGTGAAGATATTGTTGCCCTCGACGCCGCCGTAGCACTTGGGACACTCGCAGTAATAGACAATGGCATGTGGCGCAACGAAGGCCAGCAACTCCTCTTCGCTCATAGCCATGACGCGCTCAACGGCCTTCTCGTAGCCCGCCGCGTTGTCCATATTTATCTGGTAGTCGAACACCGGGTGTTTGACCTCGAGCGTCTGCACGGCCCCATACACTGGCCACACAACCAACAACGCGAGAACCATGAGAACTGCACCACGCGCGACCATAGTCACCTGTACACTCAACACATCCATCACACCCATTCCTTTATTCATTCCCAGCGTTGTAGTCGGCCTGGTTCACCTTTCCGCTCCGCGCACGCTCCGTGCAACGGAGCGGCAGTGGCGCGGGGGGTCGGGGGGGTGTGGCCCCCGCGGGGGGGGGGGGCG
>JAUWOG010000282.1 GCA_030612305.1 Armatimonadota bacterium
GGCCTGGCCGACCTACGCGTTGTGCCCCTACATACAGCAAGTGCGAGGGCATGGATGAACGGCATTGACAGGCAAGGATGCCTGTCCTCCAGAAGGCAGGGGGCAACGGCAAGGGCGAACGGCGGATGCAGCGGCGAAAGAGCGATGCGGCGTCATCTGGCGGTGTGCTCATTGTACAGCTTCCGGACGTACTCCGCCAGGTTCTCGGCGAAGGTCTCGTAACGTTCCTGGCCGCCCATTGTCGTAGGGAAAGTGACGTGGGCGTACTGGCGGATGACTGTTCCCTTGTCCAGTTGCTTGATGGTCACGAGTGGGTGGACGCCGGTGATATTGCCGCGACGCTTGTAGGAGATACCGTCATAGCGGCAAGCTTCATGCTCGGCTTCGATCAAGACGGTTGCGTCATCGGCAACGACGGGATAGGCGAGATAGCCGTAGTTGTTGTCGCCCTCTTTGTAGGGGATCTCGATCCACTCGTTCAGTGGCTCGAGGCCGGCGGTGAGGGGATGGTCCTGGAGGATGCGGATTCTGGTGACTGCGCCTCGGTGATAGTAGTTGAATTTGATTCCCGACAGCTCGCCGAATTTGATCGTGCCCGGCGCGCTGTTGCCTACCGGGGCCTCCCATTCGCTCAGAGCATATCCGCCGCTGCGGTCAGTGCTCCAGCCAGGAACACTCTCGACGACGAGTGTGCCGCCGAGCCTCACGTACTGCTCGAGAAGGTCTCCCCATTCCGGTCTCATGCCGGAGCGTGAGACCTCGATGCAAAAAAATCACTCACCGCCTTCTCGGGGTCGAACTTGCCCTCTTTCAGCCGCCAGCCGATATCAATGCGCGGGAGGGCAAACTCGCGCCACAGGGAGTGAATTAGCGAGGTGTTGCGGCCGGCGAGTGTCCCAAAGTAAGGCGGATTGTCCAGCGCGCCACGGTACTTGCGGATCTCGCTCTCCGGGTCGCTGATGTCGCCCTGGCCCCAGTCGTCGCCGTCTTTCTCCCACTGCATCTGGAGCTTGCCCATTGCCTCGTAGGCGGGATGGTCTATGCCCAGGCCGTAGATGCGGGTGCCGAGAGCGAACTCGTGGGAAATCTCGACTTTCTGAACCGCGTCGCGGACGACATGCTCGTTGCTCGGGTTCTCCCCATCGGAGGTGTGCACGCCCCAGCCGCCTCGGGTGTACCAGATGTAGAGGCCGGAGATGAGGGGCTTGTCACCCATGATCTGGCGCACGCGTTTGAACTCGTAACGCATGACGTCGGCGTACATGTCGAAGTTCTTGGGGTCGTAGTTGTCAATGTATGTGGGCGGCCCGCTTTCGGCGCGGTAGTGGAAGACGACGCCGTCTATGTATGGGCCGCGAGTGCGTATGAATTCCGCGTTGATGCCGGGGAGGTAGAGCAGCGGTGCGAAGAGCAGCTTCGGATTGATGCTGCGCCAGCGGCGAGCCATCTCGGCCATCATTTCGGTGGTGAAGAAGCCGAGGTCATGGGAGAAGTCGTCGCAGGTGAAGGCTACGAAGTTGGGATACTTGAGCGAGAGTCGGGCGAAGCGCTCGACTGTCGTGTAGAAGTACTCCTGGGCTTCGTCGCGGGGCATCTTGCGCAGGTCCTCTTTTTCACTGGGCGGGACGAGGGTGGCCCAGACCTTGACGCCAGCCTTCTGCGCACTGTGTGCTACTTTCTCGAGCAGTGCGAGGTTGTCGTCATTCCATAGATAGCCCGGTGGCCCGAAATCATAGGTGTCAAAGCCCGTGTCTTTGATGCGCTTCATGTAGGCATCGAGCATCTCACCGTCGAATCTGGCCTTCTTCGCTTTCCTGTCATAGTAGAATTCGTAGCCCTGGTTGAAGCTGAACTTGCAGGTGGCGTTCTGGAAAACCTGGCGGGCGTAAATGGTGTGCTTGCGGTCCTGCTCCATCAACTCGCCGCGCAGGATGACATTCACCTCGTCAGGCATGACACGCTCGCCGTCGGCGGTAAGTACGTACGCGCCGTCTGTCAGGCCCCGGGTGGTCAGTTCGACTTCAGCTTCCGTGCGGAGGTAGATGTCGCGGCCCGGCTGCTTCTTGCCCTGGACGACTACTGCGGTGCTGGAGACTTCCTTGCCGGCTTCATCGTAGAGGACGATCCTCAGCGGCATGGCGATGGCGGGCTTGCGCACGCTGACTGTCACGAGCGCTTTCAGCGGCTCAGGTTGCGCGACATAACCCTCGGCGGGGCGTATGCCGACGGTGATGTCTCCATACTCCGAGAGGTGCCAGGGACTCGTGCCGGCGGCCCAGGCGACGGCGTTGGTCATCAGGCGGGCCTCTCCGCCCGTCGGCACTTCCTCTTCCGAGCGACCGTTCAGCCCGACGCATGAACCGATGCGGACAATGCGGCCCTTGCCTACCGTGCCCACGACGGTGAACGGCTCGTCGGCTTCGCATCTGATCACCACTTGTCCGTCCGGCCCCGGCTCGAAATCCCAGTGGTCGCCAAATGCCACTGTGAATGCGCTCAGGCCGAAAGTGATCGGGTGGTCGCTGAATGACGGGATCCGCGTGCCGGTATGGTGTGTCTGGCCGCTGAGGATTTCGGGGAACAACTCCGTGGGTTTCGGCCCCGGACAATTGTGTGTGATGACGAGGCCGCCGCCGTTTTCGACGTACTCGCGCAAGGTCTTTTCCCAGCCTTCGGGCTGCGTGCCCAGGTTGTAGATATTCGCCAGGACGATGGCATCGAACTTGGCGAGGGTCTCGGGGCTGAGGTCGCTGAACCACTGCGCCTTGAAATCCGGATGCTCGGAAAGAGCCTGGGAGATGCCTCTCTCCCCGTAGCCCGTGCCCTCCACCTTCTCAACATCCATCACGCCGCCGTCAATGCTTGCGGCCCCCGCCACAGTCACGCTCACCAGGATTGCGCATAGAATTGACACGGTCCTTGTGGTTCTCATATCCATTCTCCTTGCGATTGTCTCAAGAGCTCAATGAACTCGTCTTCCGAGAGTACGGCAACGCCGAGCGCGACGGCTTTGTCGTACTTCGAGCCGGTGGCTTCGCCGGCTACGAGATAGTCGGTGTGCTTGCTGACGGAACTCGCGGCGCGGGCGCCAAGCTGTTCGACGACTCGCTGTGCCTCGTCACGGGTGAAGCCCTCCAACGTGCCGCTGAAGACGAAGGTGAGACCGGCCAAGGTCTCTGCTTTGTGCTCCGGTGCGGCGATAGTAACGCCGGCTGCGATGAGTTCGTCCACCGTCCGGGCGTTACCTTCATTGGCGAAGAAGCCGGCCACGCTCTGGGCGATCTCCGGGCCGATCTCGTTGACCGCTTCCAGTTGCTCGACCGAGGCCTCGCGGAGGGCGTCAATCGTGCCGAAGGCTGAGGCGAGTACGTCGGCGACATGCTCCCCGACATGGGGGATGCTCAGAGCGTAGATGAAGCGGGCCGGCGTGGTCTGCTTGCTTGCTTCGATGGCGGCGAGCAGATTGTCGGCCGAGAGCTCGGCGAAGCCCTCCAACTCAAGCAGGCGGTCCCTGCTCAGGCGGTAGAGTTGCGGGAGGCGTGTGACGATGCCATCCTGGACGAACTGCCGCGCGATTTTCTCGCCCATACCGTCTATGTCCATTGCGTCCCTGGCGGCGAAGTGCTCGAGGCGGCCCTGAAGCTGCGCCGGGCAATTCAGATTCGGACAGCGCGTCACGACATCGCCCTCCGGACGCACGGCTGTGGAGCCGCAGACGGGGCAGTGTGTCGGGAGCTTGTAGGGCCTCGTGTCCGGCGGCCTCTTCTCGGTGACTACTTTGACGAGGTGCGGGATGACATCGCCGGCGCGCTCGACTATGACCGTGTCGCCGACGCGCACGTCGTGGCGGTCCACCTCATCCTGGTTGTGAAGGCTGACGTTGCGAACGGTGACGCCGCCGATTTGCGTCGGCTCGACGACCATGATGGGGGTGAGGGCTCCGAGGCGGCCGACACTGCACTCGATGTCGGTGACGCGGGTGGTCTCCTGTCGCGGCGGGAACTTGTATGCCAGCGCCCAGCGCGGGTTGCGGGAGCGCACGCCGAGCCGCTCACGCGCCGCCAGTTGATTCACCTTGAAGACGATGCCGTCAATCTCGTAGTCGAGGTCGTCGCGCTCCTCAGCGCTCCGGGCGTGGTATGCCAGAAGCTCGTCGGCGTCCTTGCAGAGCCTGGTGCGCTCGTTGATGACGAAGCCCCATTTCGGGAGGGTCTCCAGAAGCTCCCAGTGCGTCGCGAACTCGCGGCCCTCGAGGGTGCCTGTGTCGTAGGCGAAGAAGTGGAGCTTGCGGCGGGCGGTTATCTTCGAGTCAAGCTGGCGGAGCGAACCGGCGGCGGCGTTGCGCGGATTGGCGAAGAGTGGCTCATCCTCATCCTGGCGGCGGCGGTTGAGTGCCTCGAAATCCGAGAGGCGCATGTGGACCTCGCCGCGTACCTCGAGCAGCGGGGGTGTGGGAAGCTCGGAGTCAAGCAGCCGCAAGGGGATGCTGCTGATGGTGCGGACGTTCTCGGTGACATCTTCGCCGGTGATGCCGTCGCCACGAGTCGAAGCCGTGACGAGGACGCCGGCTTCATAGATGAGCTCGACGGCGAGGCCGTC
>JAUWOG010000406.1 GCA_030612305.1 Armatimonadota bacterium
CCGCCGAACGATACCCACCGCGACACCCCGGCGCTGCAACTCCCGGGCCAGGTACATACAGGGCGTAGTTTTCCCGGTTCCTCCCACCGATATGTTCCCTACACTGACTACCGGAAGCGCCGCCCTCCGCGACCTCTTCAGACGCAGCCGGTACATCAGGTGACTCGCCCGCACGACTACTGCCCACGGTATCGAGAGCAGCCACAGCACGGGCAGTGCCAGCCGGCCCCATCCACCGGGCGCAGATACCACCCTCCGCCACCAGCCCTCCAGGCTCCGGCCGCCGCCCTCTTCCATCCCTACTGCTCACCTTCGGACGAACCGTTCTGAGCGAGCTCGGCCAACTCCGCGGCGCAGCGTTCGGAAGCGCCCCGGTACTTCTCCACCGCTGCCGGTCCTGCGACTGCCAGACGAGCCCTCTCTTCATCATCCTTCAGCAGTTCATCTATCTTCCGCAGCGCGCCTTCGGAGTCCGCGACCTGAAATGCCACGCCCTCGCGCAAGGCCAGCTCCGTGATGTCTCTGCTCTTGTGCATGTGCGGCCCGAACACGACCGGCTTCCCCTGCGCCAGCGGCTGGAGGATGTCGTGCCCACCGATGTTTGCGAAGCTGCCTCCCATCAACACTACATCTGCCGCCGAGAATAGCGAAGCCAGCTCCCCGATCGTGTCCAGCAGTCCGACTCGCGCAACCGCCGACCGTTCCGCGGGCCGTCGCTGCTCGGGCCCTTCCGCCAGCATACGCGTGCGCCGCACCATCTCATAGCCACTCTCACGGATCAGCTCTTCCACCGCATCTCCGCGCTCCGGGTGACGCGGCGCAATGATCAGTTGCAGGTCCCCGTGCTCTCCCCGAAGCTGCTGGAAGATGTGCAGTATCTGCTCCTCCTCGCCGGGGTGAGTGCTCCCCGCGAGCAGCACCCGGTCCCCCAGCTCAAACCCGAAGTCATGACGCCACTTGTCGGCCTCCGCATCCGTAATCAGCGGGACGTTCTGGTCGCACTTCGAGTTCCCCGCCACTATCACCCGGTCCCTTGCCGCGCCCAACGCCACGAACCTCTCCGCATCCAGCTCCGACTGCGCGCAGATTACCCGGATGCCCTCCAGCATCCACCTGTACAGCGGCCTCAGGAAACGCCCCACATTCCACGACTTGCCTGAGAGTCGCGCATTCACCATCGCCGTCTTCACCCCGCGCCGCCTCGCCTCCGCAAGCGCATTCGGCCATAGCTCGGTCTCAACCATCACAAACAAGGAGGGGTTCAATGTCGAGAAGACACGCTGCACTACGTGGGGAAGATCGAAGGGGAAATAGATGATGCCGTCCACGTGCCCCTCGATCTTCGAGGCACGTGCCCGCCCTGTCGGCGTAATCGTGCTGATGATGACCCGGGCAAGCGGCTCCTGCATCCGGAACGCTGCGATAATCGGTTCGGCGGCTGCTACCTCACCCACCGAGGCCGCGTGGAACCAGAACACCGGGTCCTCGCCCGTACAGAGACTCACCACGTCCTCGGGCAGACTCCCCAGACGCTCCGCCAGACCCTCCCGCGACTTCCTCTTCACCAGCATCCGCCAGCCCAGCCACACCGCCAGAAGCGGCGACAGCACCGCCAACGCCAGGTTATACAGCCACGTCTTGTACGCCTTGTATTCCTCCGGTTGGCTGCGTGTATTCATCATCTTCTGCACCGGCCCTCGAACCATTGACCCGCAGCCTCACACTCCCGTGTCGGCCAGCAGTTCCTTCGTCTCATACAAACGCCTGTAGAGGCCCCCCGCCGCCATCAGTTCCTCGTGCCGCCCTTGCTCGACCATCCGGCCCTTGTCCATCACTATGATACGGTCCGCATCTCGGATCGTGGACAGCCGGTGGGCGATGATGATCGCCGTCCGGTCCTCAAGCAGGGTTTGTAACGCCGCATGTATTGCCGTCTCCGTGCTCGTATCCAGCGATGACGTCGCCTCATCCAGAATGATGATCTTCGGCGCTCGCAGCAGCGCGCGTGCAATGGCGATGCGCTGTCTCTGCCCGCCTGAGAGCATCACTCCCCGCTCGCCCACCTGCGTCTCATATCCCTCCGGCAGCGCACTGATAAACTCATCGCACCGCGCCGCCTTCGCTGCCACTATCACCTCTGCCTCGCTCGCCCCCGGCTTCCCAAACGCGATATTCTCCCCCACACTCGCACTGAAGAGCACCGTCTCCTGCGGCACGATCCCCATCATGGACTTCAGGGAACTGTTCTTCAGCTTCCGCACATCCACCCCGTCAATCTTCACCGCACCCCGGTCCACGTCATACAGCCGGGGCACCAGGTTCGCAACCGTTGTCTTCCCGCCGCCTGACGGCCCTGCGATGGCCACTGTCTCCCCCGGCGCGATGTTGAGGTTGAAATCCGCAAGCACCGGCTCATTGTCATTGTAGCCGAAGCACACGTTCTCGAAGCTGATCGCACCCTTTACATCATCGAGCTCGACCGCGTCATCCGCTTCCACTATCTCCGGCTCTTCTGCGATGACATCATAGACACGCCCGGCCGCCGCCTCCGCAGTCTGCACCGTCAGGTGCAGCCGTGACAGCCGGTTCACATGCGTGCCCGCAACCTGCAGCAGCAGGATGAATGCTATCAGCCCGCCTGAGCCATCAGCTATCCGCCCCGCAGCCAGCTCATGGCCGCCGTACACCAGCGTCGCACACAGCGCCAGGCCCACAAACACCAGGACGAACGGGCTGCTTATCGCGCGCATCAGCGCCGCCTTCATCTGCCCGCGCAGCACCCCTACATTCTTCCCATGGAACCGTTCGGTCATTTCCCCCTCAAGACCGAAAACCTTCACCACCCGCATCGCACCGAGGTTCTCCTCCACCACCGACGTCAGGTCCCCCAGTTGCTCCTGCACGCGCTTCGAATACCGCCGCGTGTAGCGCCCCACCAGCACCGTTACTGCCGCAATGATCGGCAGCGCGACTCCGATGGCAAGCGTCAGCCGCCACGAAGCAGACAACATCTTGCCGGTCGCGAAGAGCAGCGTCAGCGGTGCAATCACCAGCCGCGTCAGTTCCTGTCCTACCGTTCCTTGAATCACCGCCGTATCGTTATTGATCCGCGACAACAGATCCCCTGACCGATGCCGGTCGAAGTACCATAGCGAAAGGCTCTGCAGCTTCTCGAACAGCTTCTGCCGCAGGTCGAATACAATCCGCTGTCCCACCCACGCACCCAGGTACGTTGCTACTCCGTTGGAGATCGCCGCCAGAGACGTGAACACCCGCAGAACCAGCGATGCCTGGTACAGCTCATCGAGCGAGGATTGCCTCGCCGCCTCTGAGGCCGCCGCCTCTATGCTCTCAAAGAGGGGATTGAACACATCCGCCGTTTTCCAGACGGCCGCGATACTCAGCCACGCCGTCAGGCCCATGAAGACTAGCGCAGCCGCAAACGCGGGCCTGATCCCGCGCGCAAACTCCCTCAGTTTCCACAGCGAAGAACGTCTCAGCATCCTCAGCTCATCTTTCGCCTCAGTGCCGCACCAACATGCAGCGAATTCCCGCCCCTGCTATGCGCCTATCGTCCTCAGCGCCAGCTCTGCCGCCCGCTCCGTCGCGCCGGCGGGCCCCAGCACCTCGCGCACGCCGCTCGATCGCCGCTTCGTCTGCAACCGCGCCGGCTCGGCCTCCGGCACCTCACCC
>JAUWOG010000375.1 GCA_030612305.1 Armatimonadota bacterium
GGCCTGCTGGATGAAGTCGCCGAGCACTTCCCGGGCAACGTGGAAACGGCTCTTGGGGCGGAAGTCGTCGGCTCTCATGCTGCCGGATATGTCGAGGGTGAGGACGATGTCAATGCCGGCGCCGGCGACGCGCTTGATGCCGACCGGGACCTGCGGTCTGGCCAGTGCGATGACGAGCAGCGCCAGAGCGATGATGCGGAGGGGCGGCAGCGCGCGTGCCAGAAGGCTGCGGACACACCTGCCTCTGTCGCCCATGAGAGCGATGTCGGAATAGAGCAGACGAGCACTGCCGGGCCCGGCAGGTCGCACCTGCCTGAGGGCGAGATATGCGACGCCGGCGAGTCCGATGAAGGCCCATGGGAATGCGAATATCACGCTACGGCCTCCTCAACGGCGTCGGCGGTGTCTTCGCCCCCGGGCTCAGGCTCGGGAATCGCGCCCGTCCGGAGAAGCTCAAGCGCCGTGTCGAGGTCTGACCAGGCGACGCTGTCATCGGGCACCCACTTCGCGAATTTGACAAGGTCGCCACGGCTGAGAAGGGCGATGAGTTCGCGTTGCCATTCGTCGGGCAGATCGCTCTTGCGCAGATCGTAGCGGATGATGCCGGTGGTCTCTTCCATGGCGGGGATGCCGGCCCGGTGCCAGAGCCAGCGGCGCATGATGTCGCCTAACTCGGAATAGAATGCCTTGAAGCTGCCGGAGGGGATGAGCTTCCCGTCGCGCAAGGCCTGCAGAGCGCTGTAGGCTGCCTCCTGCGGGGGCAGTTGCAGTTGGAGCTCGGCGACGGCTTTGCTGCGCCGCCTGGTCCATAGCCAGATGCCGAGGAACAGGAGAGCCAGGAGTGCCAGTGCGATGAGTGCGGGCCAGAGCCACGAGTGCCACCAGGGGCGCAGGAAGAGCGGGCCGCATATCGGCTTCATCTGCGCGTCCTTTGGTGGGAGGACGCTGTTGATGGTGACTGTGACAGGCGGGGCGAGATATACGTCAGTCTGCTCCTTGCTGTCCACGAGGCGTTTGGCCCGGACCTTGAAATCGGCTATCTGGCTCTCCCCCACCGTGAAGCCGACGAGTTGATAGCGGAGGGCTATCTGCCGGCTGCCGTCGGGAAGGGTTTCTTCGTCCTGCCGGTAGTCGCGAATTTCGTAGGTGCCGAAGCTGACGTCATTTCCGGGCATCTCCGGCTTGCTGCCGGCGGGGAGTGTCCACTTGACGGTGTACCAGAATGGGTCGCCGACGGTGAGGTCCTGCGCGTCCACGGAGGCTGTTATGGCTCCGGCAGGCGCGGCGAGTGCGGCGACAGGGAGCTGCAAGAGCGCGAGGAATGTCAGCAGCGCGCAGCATGGGAGCAAGCGCCGGGTTGTCGGCAGGCGGCGTTTCATCTGCGTCTCCGTGTCCGTCGGGCGAAGAACTCGAGGAGCGGCTTCATGGGTGAGCTGCCTGCGCATATTGAGATGTAGTCGGCGCCGGCTGCGGCGATGTCCGTGTGGCGCTGGTCAGCTTCGGCGGCGCGCGCTTCGCTGAAATGCCGCAAGAAGGCGCCACTGCCGAGGTCGGCAAGCACGCGCCGGCCGGTCTCGGCATCCTCCAACTCGACGAGGCCGACCGGAGGCATCATGCGTTCCCTTGCGTCAAAGACCTCGATGGCGACGACATCATGGTTGCGTGCCGCAGTGCCAACCGCGCGGAGGTAGTCATCGTCCTGGAAGTCGGAGATGACGAAGACGATGGCCTTGCGGTTGAGAATGCGGGCGGCGAAATCAAGCGCCTGGCCGATGTTCGTGCCATCGGCTCTCGGCTGGAAGTAAAGGATGTCACGGATGAGGCGGAGCACCTGGCGGCGGCCCTTCTTGGGGGCGAGGTACATCTCGGTCTCGTCGGTGAACATCACAGCGCCGACCTTGTCGTTGTTGCGAATGGCTGAGAAGGCGAGTGTGGCGGCGGTCTCAGCCATGGTCTCGGCTTTCGGCTGCGGGCCGGTGCCGAAGTCCACGCTGGCGGAGGCGTCCACGACGACCATGACGGTGAGTTGACGCTCTTCGACGTATTTCTTGACGTGGAGCTTGCCCGCGCGAGCAGATACGCGCCAGTCAATGTTGCGGATATCGTCTCCGGGGTAGTACTCGCGGACCTCGGCAAACTCGACGCCCTGGCCTCGGAAAGCGCTCTCGTACTGCCCGGCGAAGACGTCGTCAGCCAGGTGGTCGGTGTATATTTCAATCTGGCGAATCTTTTTGAGAAGTTCCTGTGTGGTGAGCAATTGTGTGGCCTCAGGGATGTCGAGGGATGTCGCCGTGGGCGACCTCATGGGCTACGGTATCTCGATGGCGCGGAATACCTTCTCGACGAGGTCGTCGCTGGTGATTTCCTGAGCCTCGGCTTCGTATGAACAGATGATGCGGTGCCGCAGGACATCCATGCCGATGGTCAGGACATCGTCGGGAACGACGTAGCCTCGGTTGTGAAGGAAGGCATTGGCTTTTGCAGCGACGGTGAGGTAGATGCTGGCGCGAGGGGAGGCGCCGTACTCGATGAGCGGGGCCAGCGCTCCGAGACCGTATTCGGCGGGCTCGCGGGTGGCGATGACGAGGTCCACGATGTAACGTTGCACCTTCTCATCCACATAGACCGCGTTGACGAGGCGCCGCGCCGCCACGATCTGGTCGAGACTGCAGACCGGCTCGGCGACTATCTCCTCGCCGGTTGTCCAGCGCTGGAGGATGTCGAGTTCTTCGTCCTTCGAGGGGTACACTACCTTGACCTTGAGCATGAAACGGTCCACTTGCGCCTCAGGCAGCGGGTAGGTGCCTTCCTGTTCGATGGGGTTTTGAGTGGCGAGGACCGTGAACGGGCTGGGGAGGGGGAAGGTCTCGTGACCGATGGTTACCTGTCGCTCCTGCATGGCTTCGAGGAGGGCGCTCTGGACCTTGGCGGGGGCGCGGTTGATCTCGTCGGCGAGCACGAAATTGGCGAAGATCGGCCCGAGCTTGGGGAAAAACTCATGCTCTTTCTCGTTGTATATCATGGTCCCGACGATGTCGGCGGGGAGCAGGTCGGGAGTGAACTGGATGCGCTGGAAGTCGCCGCTGATGGCCTGCGTCAGTGTGCGTGCCGTCATCGTCTTGGCGAGGCCGGGGACACCCTCAAGCAGGACGTGGCCGTCGGCGAGAAGCGCTGTCAGGAGACGCTCGATGAGCTCGTGTTGGCCGATGATGAGCTTGCCGATCTCACGCCGGATGGCGGCCAGGAACGGCGAGGCTTGCTCGATCTGTTCAGTGAGTTGGGCTATCTTGTGTTCCAAGTGCATCACCTATCCGGGTTGAGTTGGGCGCCGAGTGGCTCGCAGCATACGGAAGGCATGGCGGGTGGTGTGCGCGCCAATACATCTAGGTTATAGCCACCATTTGAGGCGGTGTCAAGGGATGAGAGTGCGACTAGCCAAAGATGGCGGCAATGGGCTTGTCGCCTTCTCCGGGGAGGTCACCAGAGCTGCTCGGAGGAGACCTCTGCCCTATTCTGGGCACTTGCCTAATCCATAGACGCGTCAGGTTTGGCTGTGTTCTTGGTGGCCAGATACACGCCCCCGAGGACAATGATGCCGCCGATGACGAATGCGGGGCCGAGTGGCTCGCGGAGAAAGAACCAGCCGAGGACTACGCTGACGATTGGCGCGACGTACTGAGATGGTCCGAGCACGACGCTGTCCACGAGTTCCAGCGCTTTATACCATAGTCCCATGGCGATGGCCGAGGGGCCGAGCCCCAGGTATGCCAGCGCAAGGAACTCGACTCCCGCCAGAGGGCGGATAGCGCCTCGCGCTACGGCGACGACAGCGAGCAGTACGGCACCCGCGACCATGGCCCAGGCGGAGGTCTGGAGGCCACCGAGACTGCGCACAGTGCGCTTGCCGTAGACCGTGTACGCCGCCCAGGAGAG
>JAUWOG010000735.1 GCA_030612305.1 Armatimonadota bacterium
TACGGGTGGCTCATCAAGCATCTGGAATCCGGCGGCCCATATCGGCCCCATGAAATGCTCGATGAGCTTTCGGATGCCGAGGATGTTGCCGCCCGCGCGCGGGAGTTGACGATGCGCGAAGTAGATTGTAGCGCCGAGCGGGAGGTGCTCGAGGGCAACGTGGCGAAGTTGAAGAGACGGCGTGCCGTAGGCGACCTGCAGGAGCAGAGAGCAGCCGTGCTGGCTGCTCTGGAGCGTGGCGAACTGTCTCCGGATAGCCCGGAGTATCAGGCTTTCATGAGCCGCATGACTGACCTGGCCGGAGCCGGTCCCGATGGCTATTTCAGCTACCGGCCTGACTGGGGCGTGAACGGCAACGATCAGAGGGCGGATCCGACGGACGAAGCCGGTGCGCCACAGGCCACAGGTGACGAAGGGAGTTGACAGGATTGGCGGAGGGGAAGAGCCTCGACCCTCAACAGATGGAGGAAGTCCAGTCCCTGATAGCGCTGGGACGCGAGCAGGGCATGCTCTCCTATGGCGACATTCAGGAGGCGCTCGGTGACGCCGAGGACCTGGGCACTGAGGATATCGAGGAGATCTACTGGCTCATAGCGAAGGCCGGCATCCGCGTCGTGGATAATGACGAACGCGACGCGGCCAACGATAGCAGCGACAGCGATGGCGAGGATGTCGCCAGGTTCGACGACGTCCCGATTGACGACTCCGTCCGCCTGTACCTGCAGGACATCGGCCGCGTTTCCCTGTTGTCTTCCGACGAGGAAGTGACGCTTGCCAAGCTCATTCAGAAGGGCGAGGGAGAGATCGAATTCGACCGCATGCGCAACTGCATTGTCTTCATGCCCCATCAGCGCCTTGAGGCGGACCGCGCATATTCGGTGAGTCTGCGCGGCGGTGTCGGCGGCCTCCACAACATCTGCGGGCAATATGTCACCAGAGACTTCAGCTGGAGTTTCCACACGGCTGGCGCGGAGAAGCGCATCCGTGTTACGGATATGGACCCCGGCGACGGCGCAACCGATGTCGAGGCACATGCCGTACTCCGGTTCGCCATAAGCGATGTTATCGCCCCTCACAGGCTCGATGAGGACACAATCACACTCGAAGATGACAAGGGCCAACGGATCCCGATCGAGTGGCAGGTTCTCAACTCGGGGAAGTGGCAGCTCCAGATCATCCCCCGGAAGCCGCTGCGTCACCGCAGCAAGTTCAAGGTCAAGCTGAAGGGAGGCGTTCGCGGCGTGCTGGGAGAGACCGGCCGCCGGCTGGAGCGTGCGGTGTCCTTCGAGTTCACGACTTCTCACCGCAAGCGCGCCCCCCGTGTTGTGGGCGTGAGCCCTGCGGACGGTGCGGATGACGTCGAAGAGGCCGGCACGGTGCGTATCGAGTTCGATCGCCGTCTCGTTCCGTCATCGGCGAACAAGACGACGGTGCAGGTGCGGATGGTCGCGGAGGCAGACCAGCCGGATGGGGACCGGCCTGTCAAGGGAATGGTCCAGTATGACGATGCGGAGCGGGCCGTTTACTTCGTCGGTGACGAGCCATTCGCGTCTGAGACATTGTACGCAATCCGTGTCAAGGGCGGAGAGAGGAGCGTCAAGGGTGTCAATGGCATCCACCTGCGGGGCGACTGGACCTCCACCTTCAGGACCACAGCACGCTGCTCGCCGCCGACAGTGCTGGCCACGAGGCCCGAGGGGGAAG
>JAUWOG010000088.1 GCA_030612305.1 Armatimonadota bacterium
TGTGTGGACTTGGGACAATGAGTTCGAGGCGGTGACTGTCAGCCACGTCTCCACCGCCGAAGGGGACATACACTTCGGTGAGAAGCCGCCCGACTTCGCCGAAATACCATATCCGTATGCGCTGAACCGGATGGGCTGGTGGCCGGGGGCCAAAGAAGGCGCAGCGGAGATAGTCAAGGCGAAGACGCAATTCGCCGGGCCGGCTGATACGCCAGTGCTGCAGTTGGTAAAGCGTGACCGAATGACGGACAATTCCGAGAAGGGAGAGATGTTCTGATGATGCGTTTCGAGGCATGTCTGGTTCTGGTGTTCGTTGGTGCACTCCTGTGGGGCTCTGTTGGATGTGGGGCTGAGGCGGCTGAGACCGACACGGCCGAGGGGGTCGTCTTCAAGCCTGCCGAATTCGTGCCAGTGAAGCTCATCCCCAGAGGTACACAGGGCTTCAATGTGCTCATATCCGATGACCTGGAGCGGACGCCGCGTGACTATGTGAAGGTAGTGGCGAGAGTGAAGGGGATCAGCAAGTGCCGGGCGCAGTTGGCTCTCCTTGATTTCCTCAACCGGGAGCATCGCGGCGAGATCGTGGATATTGCGGCCGATCAGGTTGCCGACATCGCCATAGACATCACGAAGCTCGAGCGGCCGCTGGCGATGCTACGGGCCGTGCGCGTCTATGCGGAGGGCAAGCGGCTGGATGTGCTGGGAGTGGAGTTCCATTGCGCCGTCGAGAAGCTGCCGAAGCCGGATGTAACAGTGGAAGGGTCGTTAGATGATACCTCGATTCAGGCGGCCTTGAATGAACTGGGAGAAGAGGGGGGCGTCGTTTACATACCGGCGGGTGAATACGTCATCAACAATCAGGTAACTGTTCCGTGCAATAACGTCACTATCTATGGCGACGGGGCTGACACGATATTGCAAGGGATCTGGTTTGAGACCAAAGGCATGATAGTGGCCGAGAATCGAGAGGACGTGCGCATCAGCCGTCTGCATTTCCGCAGCCTGCCGCTTGAGGAATTTCGCGGCTACAATAACGAGCAACATGCCGCAAAGCCGGAAGATGTCGGCCGGCCTACTGTAACCAGTCTCGCCGTGCGCCTTACTAATTGCACGAGAGTGCGTGTGGATCACGTCGAGTTCGAGCGTTTCGGCTACAGCGGGATACTACTGCGGGGCGGCACCGAAATCTGCATTGACCACTGCTTTTTCCACGAGAACTTCCGCTATGGACTCGGGTACGGCATCGTCCCGTGCGCTACCACAGAGTGCTATGTGGAAGATAACAACTTTGAGAACCATCGCCACGGAGTGGCCGGCGGCAGAAACACCATGGCCTCATACATCTGCCGCTTCAGCCGCTTTGTCAAGGATACCAAGGCGGTGCCCGAGGAGGGTTGGAAGCAGGTTACATCGCACGAAATAGATGTCCATTCGGGATGCGGATGGCTCTACGCGCACGACAACTTCGTCGAGATGAAGAACGGGATGATGTCGTCAGGCGCGTGTCTGCGCGGCAACCAGGGCTGGGTCTATCGCAACGTGTTTGTCAACTGTAACATCGGTATTTATGTAGTCGGTGCCTGCGACGACGTCTGGACCTGGGACAATGAATTCACCGACTGTCCGAATGAGCAGCTATCCAAGGCGACGGGCACGATCAATTTCGACACGAAGCCCGACAACTTCGCCGAGATTCCCTATCCGCACAGTCTCAACCGGATGGGCTGGTGGCCGGGAAGTGGCGAGGAAGCAGCAGATACCGTCAAGGCGGCGACGCAATTCGCCGGACCCGAGAGCCGAGTCCTGCGATGCGCCGGCGAGTAGCCAATATTGTACCGGTGACGACTACAGCATGTAGCGGCTGAGGTCGGTGTCTTCGACTACGCCCTCGAGTTCAGCCCGCACGTAGTCGGCGTTGACGGTGATATGCTGGCCGCTTATCTCGGGGGCGACGAAGGACACCTCTTCGAGCAGCCTTTCGACGAGAGTATAGAGCCGCCGCGCGCCGATGTTCTCCGTCTGCTCGTTGACCTGCTGTGCGAATGCGGCTATCTCGACGATGGCGTCATCGGTGAACTCGATTTCGACGCCTTCGGTGGCGAGCAGTTCGGTGTACTGCCGGACGAGTGAGTTCTCCGGCTCGCTGAGGATGCGCTCGAAGTCGTGCTGTGTGAGGCTGTCGAGTTCGACGCGGATGGGGAAGCGGCCCTGTAGTTCGGGGATGAGGTCGGAGGGCTTGGCGACGTGGAAGGCACCGGCGGCGATGAAGAGGACATGGTCGGTTGAGACCGGGCCGTACTTGGTGATGACCGTGGAGCCCTCGATGATCGGGAGGATGTCTCGCTGGACGCCCTCGCGAGATACGTCAGGCCCATGTCCACTTTCGCGGCCGGCGATTTTGTCCAGCTCGTCGAGGAAGACGATGCCGCCTTGCTCGACGCGCTCGACCGCCTCGCGGGCGATGGCATGAGTGTCCACAAGCATCTGGGCTTCCTGCCCGGCGAGTATCGGCCTGGCCTCGGCGACCGTCGTGCGCTTCGTGGCCGTCTGGCGCGGGAACATGCTGCCGAGCATCTCCTGCATGTCTATGCCCATTTCTTCGAGGCCTGCGGCTGAGAATATCTGCAGACTCTGCGTCTGTGATTGCTCGACCTCAAACTCGATTTCCTGGTCTTCGAGTTCTCCTGCGGCGAGGCGGCGAGCGGTGAACTCGCGCACTCGCTCGGCCTGCTGGTACTGCTTGCGTTCCATGTCCTGGCGCGTGGCCTGCTGAGTGGGGTCCGCGGAGCCATCGTGGTCCGGCCCGCCGAACATGCCGCCGAGCACACCACCCGCCGAGGCCTGCTGCGGGGGCGGTGGCGGAGGGGCGAGGATGTCGAGGAGGCGCTTCTCGGCGCGTGCTTGCGCCTCCTTCTCGACTGCCTCGAAGGCCTCGCGCTCCACCATCCGATAGCCGACGTCAACAAGGTCGCGGACGATGGATTCGACGTCGCGGCCCACATATCCGGTCTCCGTGAACTTGCTGGCTTCTATCTTGAGGAAGGGTGCCTTGACGAGATTGGAGAGCCGGCGGGCGATTTCCGTCTTGCCCACGCCGGTCGGGCCGATCATCAGGATGTTCTTCGGGATGACCTCGTCACGGAGTTCTTCCGACATGCGCTGTCTGCGGTAGCGGTTGCGGACTGCAATAGCCACTGCTCGCTTGGCGGCGTCCTGGCCTACAATGTATCTGTCAAGCTGCTCTACGGTTTCTCGCGGCGTCAATTCCTCGCTCACTACAGTACCTCCACCGTTACCTGGTCATTGGTGTAAACGCATATTCGGGAAGCAATCAGTACGGCCTCCCGCGCAATTTCTTCCGCCGTCATGTCCGTGTGGGCAAGCAGGGCCTGTGCAGCCGCCTGCGCATATCCGCCGCCGGAGCCGATTCCCAGTACGTCATCATCCGGCACCAGCAGGTCCCCCGTTCCTGATACGAGCAGCAGGTTTTCCTCATCGCCAACGATAAGCAAAGCCTGCAACTGGCGCAACACCTTGTCGGTGCGCCATTCCTTGACAAGCTCGAGACACGCGCGCTGCAGGTTCCCGGAGTACTCCTCAAGCTTGCGCTCGAGGCGCTCGAAGAGCGCCAGGGCATCGGCGGCTGCTCCGGCATATCCCGCTAGGACGCCGTCTTTGTACATCCTTCGGAGCTTCGATGCGCGGCTCTTGAATATCAACTCCCCGATGCTGACCTGTCCGTCGCCCGCGATAGCCAGCTTGCCGTCGCGGCGCACCGCAACAATCGTCGTCGCTCGGGTCCTCATTTCGTCGGTCTCATTCGTCTGCATCTGAACCTCCCTTAGCCAGTGGGTGCGTCTCCGCATATACCTCTTTCATGCGCTTGGTTGTCACATGTGTGTATATTTCGGTGCTGCGCAAGCTGGCGTGTCCGAGCAGTTCCTGAATCGTACGCAGGTCCGCCCCGCCATCGAGCATGTGTGTCGCGAAGGTGTGGCGCAGATCGTGGGGCGAGATGTTGCTGCTCACGCCCGCCTCCAGGACGTACTTGCGAACCAGCACGTAGATATAGGATGCAGCCAGCGGTCGCCCGCTCTTGGAGAGGAAGCAGGTGTCCTCGTCGCGGCCGTCGGCACGCTTGCGGAGGAGTGCGGGCCGGGCGCGCTCGATGTAGTCCTGCAGCGCCACCGCCGCCGGCTCGCCGAAAAGCACCTCGCGCTCCTTGTCGCCCTTGCCGATGACGCGCACGCGGCGTTGCTGCATGTCAATGTCGGGCAGCTTCACGGCGACAAGCTCCGACCTGCGCACTCCCGTGGCGTAGAACATCTCGAGTATCGCCCGGTCGCGGCATCCGAGTGTGTTGTCCGGGTCCGGGGCCGACAGCAAGGCGGCGACCTCCTGCCCGTAGAGGAACTCCGGCAGCATCCGGTCAAGCTTCGGTGATTGTGCGAGCGCGGCCGGATTCGCAGCCGCGAGACTCGACGCTATCAGGAAGCTGAAGAAGCTCCGCAGCGAGGTGACCTTGCGCGATATGGAGCGCTTCTCGTATTTCTGCCGGTGCAGGTGAGCGATATAGGTTCGCATGGTGCGGTAATCCACGTCTGCGAAGTCCCCGCTGCGGTCTTCGCCCCAGATGGCGGCGAGGAAATCCATGAACTGCACGGCGTCGTGAGCGTATGCCTCGGCTGTGTGGGCCGAGACGCCGCGCGCGTCTGTCATGTACGCGATGAACGCGTCAATGTAGGCAGCAGACATTAGCTCTCAGTCGTGCCAGGCCCGGCAGGGCCCAGTGCATTATCCTCGCAGAATTGGGCCAGAGAGGCAAGCGCGCGCTCAGCCTTCGCAAGCCGCCGCTGGTCCTTCGTGCCCTCGACCCCGGCTTCGTCTGCCGGGAGCATCCCGAAGTTGACGGCGAAAGGACGGGAGCGTGCCCCGTTTGCGCCGATCATTGCTTGCGCCATAGCTCCGCAGAGCGATGTCTCGGGCAACGCAACAGGCTCGGCTGCTTCCAGGCGGCGGGCGGCATTCACCCCCGCCAGCCAACCTGAGGCTGCAGCCGCAGTGTAGCCGACCACGCCGGTGAGCGCACCGGCGATGAACACGCCTCGCCGCTGAGCCAACTCGTATGTCGGCCCCAGCACCAGCGGGGCGTTGAGGCATACCGCGCGATGCAACCGGCCGTGGCGGAGGAACTCAGCCCCCTCGAGCCCTGCCACCTCTCCGATGAGGCGACGCTGTTGGCTCGGCGGGAGGCCGGTGTGCATGTTGACGGCGCGCCAGACAGTCCGGGCGGCATCATCCGGGCACAGTTGGCAGACTGCAGCCGGCTGCCGGCCAGTTGCCGGCTCGGTGAAGCCGCCGGCACTGAGGCGACTTGCATTCAGCGGCTTCTCGCCGTCTGCAGCAGCCACCTCCAGCGGCCTGTACTCGTGAAATACGTCGGCGGCCCGCACTCCTTCCGGCAGGCCGTTCCCGTGCTCGGCCAGAATCGCCAGGAAACGCCCCAACTGCTCTTCGTCCATGGCGCAATTCCGATAGATCGGTTCACCCTCGTCAAAGCGTGCCTGGGACCAGATGCGACTCTCGTTCAGCGAGTCTGCAGCCAAGAGCGGCTCGCAGGCCCCGTAGTAGAAGCCGAATTCGTGCCCGGTGAACTTGAAGATGGCGCGCGCCGCCAGTGGAGTCGTCATCGGCCCCGTGGCAACGACTACCGGCGTCTCAGCCGGCGTCGGGGCTGCCTCCGCACGGACTAGCTCGATACCGGGATGCTCCTCGATGACCTGCGTCACGTGTTCGGCGAAGGCCCGCCGGTCCACGCAGAGGACGGCGTCACGGATGATGGCAGTGGCGTCCGCAGCCTGGAGGATAACGGAGCCCAGCCGGCGCAGCTCGTGAATGAGCAGGCCGGTGGCGCGGTCGGGCTGCTCAGGCCCAAAGCACGCACTCCCCGTCAGCTCGGCCAGCAGTGAGCCTTCGTGCATGGCCGTGCCGGCTTCGGGCCTCATCTCATAGAGGCGCACGCTTGCGCCACGGCGGGCAGCCTGGTATGCCGCCTCCGCTCCGGCGAGGCCGCCGCCGAGTACAGTGACCTGGCCCGTAGCCATCGGCATATCCCTCCCCGCCAACGCCGGGTGCATGTGCGAACAGATGGGGCCTATCGCAGCGCCGCCCAGACCGGATGCGTGCGCTGCCATGCCTCAAGGTCAATCCAGGATGTATCCAACTCCGCGAGTGCCAGCGGCGGGGGCGGCTGCTGCTGAACCGCTGCCCGGGGAGCGTCCCACCAGAGTATGCCTGTCATCACGAACACCTGGTGCCAGGCTGCCGCAAGCAGTACGATCGCCAATAGCACCAGCGCTGTTTTCCCGTATGTCATAGTGTCACCCTAGCCGTCTCGGAGTCTGCGCGGCCGCGACTGGCACTGCATACGCACACTGCCACACCGGCGGCAGACAAACTTGCGTTTGCCATGATGCCTGCCTCGTTGTTCCTTCATCCAACTCCGGCAGCGCTTGCATATCACGTGTCGAGCAACACCTGCTTGAGGAACTCCGACTGCAGATTGCTCGTGCTCTGAGGAGTCATATAGGTGATGTGGGAGCGCTTGTCAAGTCCACGCACGCCGATGTGGCCGGCGGGGTCAGTGGAAAAGTCATGGGGAGAAGCGCAAGAGGCACGAACCGCACTCACGGCATGCCATTCTGCCACATCTGCAGGAACAGGTCGGCAACTCTCTTCACATAGCGGCGGGTCTCGGTGAAGTTGGGCACTCCGCCGGCGCGTTTGACGGCGTTGGGGCCCGCGTTGTAGCAGGCCAGACCGAGGATGGTCTGCTCGTAGTTGGACTTGCCCTTGCCCTCGAAGCTGTACAACTGCTCCGACAGGTATCTGACGCCGCCCATGATGTTCTGCTGGATGTCCCAGGGGTCACTGACGCCGAGGTATCTCGCGGTGCCGGGCATCAGTTGCGTAAGCCCCATCGCCCCGGCATGAGACAGACACGAAGGGTTGAAGTTCGACTCATACTTCATCATGGCGAACACGAGACGATGGTCTATGGTGAATTTGTAGGAGTAGTAAAGGACGCTCTCGACGATGAGTCTGGCCCGCATCTGGGTCAGGTCGCCGTTCTGCCCCATGATCCACTGCCTCCACGTAGCTACTGCCGCATTCGTGCCCCACTGCTGGCTGTCAGGGAACTCCGTACCGGGGCGTTGCGGAAGGGCCTGCTCGGCTTTGGGTGTGTCAGCCGGAGTAGCCGAGCTTGTCGAGGGCGGTGTGGTTGCAGCCCCGGGATTCAGCGCACCCGGCAATTCTGGGGCTGTCGTGCCACCAGCAGGCGCAACGTCAGCCTCATCCCCGTGCTCACGGATGTCCTTGCGTTCGGCATCAGGCAGGTCGGCGCTGAGTATGATCTCGCGCATCACGTAGTGGTCCAGGGGCTGTGCATCTGAGGGCAAGTACACGAGGACATGGACAAGGCTCCCCACGCGGACAAGGGGGTTGTCGGCAGTGGCATCAATATAGACGGGTTGCGTGGCGGCTGCGGGGCGGAGGATGAAGTTGAGGGGTCTTTCCTCGCATACATCGTCGGTCGTGCGGCCCGTTATCTTCCCCGCGATCTCGACAACTGTCCCGCGAACGGCGGGGCCCCTGGCGAGGATTGCATCAACGCTCAGGTCCGTCCTGGCCTCCAGTTGACGCCGGGCGGCCAGATACCTCGCGGCGGCCTCGGCAGGCTTCTCCGAGTACACGTCGTCGGGTTCCGCCGCAACGGGCACGGATATGAGGGCTGCTGCCACGATGCCAAGGACGCAGCCACGCCACCCGGACACCGCTACGGGCGTCCTGGAGTGCGTGAGAGATGATTTGGATGGGAATGCGCGAACTGCCATGTCAGGCCGTCCCCCCTGTGTCCGTGTCGAAGAGTTGTGTCACGGGACCACGCCAGAGACGAAAGCAGATAGAGCTGAGAGGAGGAGTGCTGGTACGCCCACGGGGAGTCGAACCCCGGCCTACGGGCTGAG
>JAUWOG010000517.1 GCA_030612305.1 Armatimonadota bacterium
CCTCGTGGGTTTCCTCCAGGAGGTGCTGGCGGAGGCTGCGATGCGTCTGTTCGTGGTCCCACGGACAGCCGTCCGGCGCTCGCAATCTGGCCATCGTCTGTATGAGTCGCTCGAATTCAGTCATCGCTGCCTGCTACTGCGTGGCACTTATATGCGCTGGCAGGCGGCCACCGCCAGTGGCCGCCTGCTTAGGTGCGATTGGCGTGAAAGAACAGCCTGCTGCAGCTAGTCCTGCGTGGCTGCGGGCTCCTTGGACGCTTTCTCCGCTTCTTTGGTAGTAGCGCCCGCGTCGCCAGGTTTGCTCTTGACCTCTCCGGGCTTGGTCTGAGGCTGCTTGTCGCCGGGCTTGTCGGCGGGCTTGTCGGGCTTGTCGGCGGGCTTGTCGGCCGGAGTGTCGCCGGCGCCGAAGGTGGGCAGGCTCCCGGAAGGCTCAGGTCGGAAGAACTCATTGAGTTCGTAGTACTTCGGGTCCACTATGTTGACCTGGCCGGTCTTACATATCTCCTTGACGAGTTCCTGCTCGGAGGTGGCGTGCTGCTGCATGTAGGCCTCCTTGACTTCCTCCGTGATCTCGTCGTAGGAGGGCTCGTGGGCGTCTTTGTGTCCTTCAAGCTTGAGGATATACCAGTTTTCCTGGATTTCGACGGGCTTGCTGATCTCGCCGATACTGAGCGTCCGCACGGTTTCCCTGACACTGACGGGGGTCATCTGGCGGATGGGCATTTCCCCACGGCGGCCGCTGCGCTCGCGCGTAGGCGAAAGCGAGTGCTGGCGAGCGAGGTCGCCGAAGCTCTCCGGCTTCTCCGCGAGTTGGGCCACGAGCTTGTCGGCCTCCGCCTTGTTGCTGAGCACGATCTCTGAGAGGTCCACCAGCTCCGGCTGGGCGAAACGCTGCTTGTTCTCTTCGTAGAACTGCTTGAGGCTCTCCTCGGTGGTATCAACGCTCTTGGTGGCCAGTTGCTGGACTTTGAGCGAGAAGGTGACGAACTTGCGGAATTCGGCTTCGTCCATTCCACGCGAGTCGAGGTACTGCTGCCAGGCGGCCTCGTCGGGGGCGGAGGACTTCGCTTCGACGATCTTCGCTTCAACTTCATCCTCCGTGAGCGTCAGGCCGGATTTGTCGAAGGCGTCTTCGATGAGCGCGCGGAGGATGAGGTCGCTGAGCACCTGTTTACCTTGTGCGCTCTCAAGTCTCTCGAGGAATTCAGCGCGAGTTATCTTCTCGCCATTGACGATGGCCATCGGCTGCTTGCTGCAGCCTACGAGGCAAAAGATGCTCAAGCAGATGATGGCGGTGAGCAATGCTACAGTCACAATAGTATGCTTACCCAAGGACACACAACTCCTTCGGACGGTGCGGGCGGAATGAGGTACGCGTCTGAGACGGGAGCTATTGTAGCACAGAAGGGGTCGAAATAGAAGGGCGCAATTGGCCGGCGGCGGGGCGGGGCACTCCCGCCAGCCTAAGGGATGCCAATCTCGCGGTGGAGGCTTGCACGCAGCCGTGCAACGGCCTGTGTGTGGATCTGGCAGATTCTCGATTCCGTGACGCCGAGGACGTCGCCGATTTCCTGGAGAGTAAGCTCCTCCTGGTAATAGAGGCCGACGACGAGTTGCTCGCGCTCGGGCAGGCGCTCGACGGCCGCGGCGACGCAGTCGAGTAGCGCTTCGCGGTCCAGGACGGCCGCCGGGTTCTCGCTGTCAGCCGAGGTGAGGTTGTTCATGCCACCGCCGGCGTCAAGCTGCCACTGCTCGATCAGTTCGTCGAGTGACACGAGATTTGCGCCACTGGTCTCCGAGAGCAGGGCGTAGTAGTCGTCTATCTCGATTTCGAGGCTCTCGGCGATCTCGGTGTCGGTGGGCGCTCTGTGCAGCCGGATTTCGAGGCCGGCGACGGCAGCGGCGACCTCCCGCGCCTTCCGCCGCACACTCCGCGGCGCCCAGTCCTTGGCACGTAGCGACTCCATCACCTCGCCACGCACGACGGTGCTGGCGTAGGTGCGGAACTTGATGCCGCGCTCCACATCGAAGCGGTCGGCGGCCTTCACCAGACCGATGAGCCCGGCACTGATGAGGTCGTCTCTGTCAACCCTGTCGGGCAGGTTGATAGCGATCCGGCCGACAATGTAGTGGACGAGGTCCACGTTGTCGGTGATCATTTGTTCGCGAGCCGTCTGTCCGCCCGAGCGGCTGCCCCCCACGACGGACTGGTTCTGCCTCAATCCCATCACTCCTCGCCCTCGTCAGCGGGCGCCTGGTGTTGCGAAAGCTCGAACTCGGTGATCGTCGCCAGCGGCTGCACGGAATACCCGGGCTGCAATTCATCGAACTCCATCGCGAGGATGTTCTGCCCGCTCTCGGCGAGCAGCTTGCCGGCAGCCGGCCGTACCTGACGCTCGCAGAGAATGACCACGGGATGACTCCGTGCGACGGCCTCCCGGCCATACTCGGCAAGCAGCCGCAGCCATTGCTGCGCACGTTGCGGCGGGATCGCCAGTCGCCCCTTGTCATATGAGGCGACGAGCTCCTGCGCCACTGCGGGCTCCATCTCGACGGCCAGGATTTCGCCGTCGGGAGCCGCGACGCGGCAGATGTGGTCTGCCAACTGCGCGCGCACGCTCTCAGCAAGATCCCGCTGCGAGACCCCTTCACGCAAGCTCTCGATGGCGGCCTGGAGGATTCCGGCAGCATCGTGCAACCCGATGCCCTCCGCCAGCAGCGCAGAGCCGAGCTTCGCAAGCGCTATCGCGTCGAGGCCCTCAGCCTCTGCAGCCTGGACCACGGCCGGATGCGTCTGTGCCAACACCCGCAGCATTTCGGCCGCGTATTGCGCATCGAAGACGCGGTCGGCACACGCAACGAGGCAGTCCTCCACGGCCATGAGCAGCGCCTCGAGGGGAGCAAGCACCTCGGCTCCCCGGTGGCGAGCGGCATCCGCATCGTCCGGCTTGATCCCTGCACCGAGAATGCGCGGGCCGCACCGGGCCGGCTCC
>JAUWOG010000476.1 GCA_030612305.1 Armatimonadota bacterium
GCATCTGGCTGCTGGCGCTGACTGGCGGCTCAGTGGCGGAGGTTGCGGCTATCGGGGTTTTTCCGTTCCTGCCCGGAGATGCGCTCAAGCTGGCGGCGGCGGTGGCGCTGACTCGTGCGCCGCTGACAGGCCCTGCGATCCGCCGCCTGTGCGGGCATCACTGAACGGTCGAGGCATTGTCAGAGGAGCTATGATAATGAGCGAAGCAGCGCAGCCCGAAATGATGGGCATTGATCCGGAGAAGTATGAGACCATTGACCTGCCGTTCTTCATGGAGCACTTCGACGATTTCCTCCCGGACACGGTCTATGATATCCACCTGCATCTGAACCTGGAGGAGCACTGCGCGCCGATGTCGGAGGAGACGAAGCTGAAGAACTGGCCCTCGGCAGTGCCCCGGCACTTCCCCGCCGAGCACATGATGGATGTCCAGCACAAGCTGTTCCCGGGTCGCAAGACCGGCACGCTTGCTTTCACCTCTCCCTTTCCGGGGAACAACCTGCTCGCGCTGAATCGGTACCTCGGCGAGATGGCCGCGAAGTATGACGAGATAGATGCGCTGTATGTGGTCAGCCCGTACCAGTCGCCGGACATCCTGGAGAGCATCATCCGCGAAGGGGGCTTTCTGGGCCTGAAGCCGTACATGGGCATGGCGAGTCACATTGCGGATATCAACGACGTGCGAATAGACGATTACCTGCCGCCGGTGCAGCGAGAGCTTGCCGATGATATGGGCCTCATCGTGATGCTGCACATCCCCGGTCTGGAGCGCCTGCGGGACCCCAACACCATCGCCGACCTGAAGCGGATACGGAGGGACTACCCCAACATCAAGCTGGTCATCGCGCACCTCGGGCGGGCCTACACCATCACCTTCGGGAGGCCCGGGCTGGAGGCGCTGGCGGATGTCGAGGGCATCTACTACGATTTCTCCGCGAACATGAACGCAGAGGTCATCGAGCTGGCGTTGCGGCTCGTCGGCCCCGAGCATCTCTGCTACGGCAGCGACAATCCGATATTCCTGATGCGCGGGATGCGCGAGACCGATGGCGACAGGTACATCAACTTCACCTCCGAGCCGTACCCGTGGAACACGAACCGCAAGCCGCCGGAGGTGGAGGCGAACTACACGCTCTACATCTATGAGGAGCTGCTCGCCTTCAAGCAAGCCGCGCAGCGCGTGGGCCTCGGCGCAGATGATGTCGCCAGAGTCATGTACGGGAATGCGCACGAGCTGATCCGCAGCGTGAAGCTGTAAGTGATGGGCCCACGCAGGCCTCAAATCCCCTAACGGAGGACCAATGGATGACGCATCGTGAGCGCTGGCTGGCGCCGCTGCATTTCGAGGAAGTTGACCACGTTCCGGATGAGGAATTCGGGTACTGGGACAATACATTCACGCGCTGGCATGAGGAAGGTCTGCCCGAGGAGATCAATGACAATGGCATAGCGGACCGCTATTTCGGGTTCGCGCCACGCGCCGGTGTCCCTGTCAACCTGGGGCTGATGCCTGCCTTCGAGGTCGAGGTGCTCGAAGAGACCGACACATATCGCATCGTGATAGATGGGACCGGCACCACCAAGCAGGAGTTCACGGACGGCACCGACACAATCCCCAGGTACATCCGCTTCCCTATCGAGACACGCGCCGACTGGGAGAAGTTCCGGGAGCGGCTGGACCCGACGGACCCGGCGCGCTATCCGGAGAACTGGGACGAGCATGTGCAGCGCCTCAACAACGCCGATGTGCCGGTGATAGTTGATTGCGGGAGTCTCTTCGGGCGCTTCCGCGACTGGATGGGCTTCGAGGGCATCTCCATCAAGTGCATGGACGAGCCGGAGCTCATCCAGGACATGGCCGAGTACTGGGTGTACTTCATGGAGACGGTCCTCGCGCGGGCGGTCAGGGACATCAAGAAGATTGACGCCGGCGCATTCTGGGAGGACATGTGCTTCAACAAGGGCTGCATCATCTCCCCGAAGATGTTCCGCGAGTGGCTGACGCCCCGTTACAAACGCATCACGGACTTCGTGCGACAGGCCGGCACCGACATATTCTACCTTGACTGCGACGGCAATATCACCGATGTCGTCGAGTGCTGGCTCGACGGCGGCGTGAATACGATGTTTCCGGTCGAGGTGGCGGGAGGCAGCGACCCGTTCGAGATACGGAAGCGATGGGGCAAGCGCGTCCTGCTGCTCGGCGGCGTCAACAAGCGGGCCCTGGCGAAAGGCCGCGAGGCCATAGAGGAGGAACTCCAAAACCTCGTGCCCTTAGTTGAGGAGGGCGGCGTCATCCCGCACGTGGATCATCGCGTGCCGCCGGATGTCAGTTATGACGATTACCTCTACTACCTGAAACGCAAGCGTGAGCTGCTGGGTATTCCGCAGCCGGTGCACGGGATCTAGAGGAAGCGAGATGAAGATGACGCGGCGGGAGCGACTCGAAGCGCTGCTTGAGGGCCGGCCGGTGGACCGGACGCCAGGTTGCACTTACGGCTTGGACCGTTACAGTATGCCCTGGATGGCAGACGAGCCGAGCTATGCTGAGATTCTGAGCTACTCGGACCAGTACGACCATATCTTCGGCTACGTCAGCTCCTACTACGCCTCCTTTGGCAACACCGAGGTGCTGCGGCTCCCCGACCCTGAGATGGCAGACGAGCAGGTGCGCAGGGAAGGCGACAGCACCGTCCGCGAAATAACGGTCAGCGGCCCGCGCGGACCTCTCACCTGCACCAGTCGTGAAACCGACACCCCCTACACCGTCTGGGTCACCGAATACCTCGTCAAGGCGGACGAGGACATGGCAGCTTTTGTCGAGCTACCATTCGAGCCAAAGGCACCCAGTACTGAAGAGATTGAGGCGCAGCGAGCGGCTCTGGGCGATCGCGGCATTCTGGAGTTTCAGGTGCCGACCTCGCTATGCCTGGTCTGTGAAAACATGAAATATGAGGACTTCATGGTGCGCACGCTGCTAGCGCCCAAGGAGCTCTTCGCGATGCTACAACGGTGCCAGGAACTGGTGGAACAGTGGCTGACCGCTGCGCTTGAGAACGGTGCGGGGCCGTGCTGCCGGCTGTTCGGCGCCGAGTATGCAGCACCGCCGATGCTGCCGCCCAGCTTCTTCGAAGAAGCTGTGGTCAACTTCGACAAGCGGCTCGTGGAGATCATTCACGACTACGGTGCCTATGCGCGCTATCACTGTCACGGGCCAATCAGACAGATGCTCGATTACGTGATGGAGATGGGAATAGACC
>JAUWOG010000652.1 GCA_030612305.1 Armatimonadota bacterium
GGAGCCGATGCGGGTGAACTGTCTGTCCTGGGCGACGGTGACGAGGGCGCCCGACTGACACACGGCGGTGATGAGGTACTGGTCTTCCGGCGCCTGGCCTTGGCTGTAGCGGTTGGCGATGCAGGCGCTGACGCGGGAGAACTCCTCGCCGCACAGATAGCGGGCGGCGTCAATGTAGTGACAGCCGAAGTTCATGACCATGCCGTGGCCGCGCGCGCCGGCTTTGATGCCCCAGAAAGTGGGTCGCACGGTGTCGGGCAGCATCGCCGAGGTCGGGAAGGCCCCGTCAACTGCAACGATCTCACCGATCTGTCCGTCTTGTATGAGCTTGTGCGCCTGTGCGTAGGGCGGGAAATAGCGCGTGTTATGGCCGATGTTGAGCTTCACGCCATTGGTCTCGGCGGCGTCTATCATCGCGCGCGCCTGGTTCAGAGTTGCGGCCATCACTTTCTCGCAGTAGATGTGCTTGCCGGCATTGGCCGCTGCGATGGTCGCCTCGGCATGAAGCTGCGACGGGAGGCAGATGACTGCGACATCCACGTTCTCATCTGCCAGCAACTCGTTGTAGTTCGCATAGACGGCAGGGCGGGAGGGACGTTCGGCGCTGATGTGTTCGGCCCGTTCGATGTGCGTGTCGGCGATGGCTGCGAGCCTCATGCCCTCGCCTTCTTCGATGGTGTTGATGTGCCGGGCACTGACTCTGCCACAGCCGATGATGCCGTATCCGAGCGTCTTCATGTCAGATTACCTCGTGGCGTTGTGGACGGCAAAAGGCAATGGCATTGGCAAACGGCATTGACAGGCTGGAAGCCTGTCCTCCACGAAGGGCTGGGCGTGTGCTCAGGCTTCCGGGACGGGGAGGGACTCATCGAGTCTGGGCCCGCCGTATTCGTAGAACTCAGGGCCGAGTGGGAGGTCCATCCAGGCGCGGCGTTGATTGGCGAGATAGGCGGCGAGCGCCCACTCGATATTCAGCATCCCGTCGCGCCCACTCACCGGCTCCTCCGTATCATTCTCGATGCACTCGCGGAACTGGCGGTGGAAGCGCTGCCAGGTGTCTTCGGCCTTGAGGTCTTCGTCGAGCTCAATGGGCTGGAGGTCTTCGGCGCCACGCTTGAGGGCGACGCCGTCGGAGCGGTAGTAGGTCTCGAGGATGCCTTCGGTGCCGTAGATGACGAAGCCGTTGGTGCGGGATGGCGTGTGGGTCGGAGCGGAGTACATGGCGATGGTGATGGCGGTCTGGTCGTCGCAGATGGCAGTGATGATGAACTCGTCCTCGGGGGTCTGTCCGTGGCTGAAGCGGTTGGCGATCCAGGCGCTGACCTGCTTCGGATCAGCGCCGCAGAGATAGCGGGCGGTGTCAATGTAGTGGCAGCCGAAGTTGACTACGAAGCCGTGGCCTTGCGCGCCGGCCTTGAAGCGCCAGAAGTCGTCACGTACCCTGTCCGGTGTGGTCGCCGATTGGGGGAAGGCGCCGTCCACGGCGATGAGGTCGCCGATGTGCCCGGCCTCGATGACGCGGCGCGCCTGGACGAAATGGGCCTGGAAGCGGGTACTCTGGCCGATGGTCAGCTTGATGCCGCTGTCGTCGGCCGCGGCGATCATCGCCCGGCACTCCCGCAGCGGCGGGGCCATTGCCTGCTCGCAGTAGATGGGTTTGCCTGCGGCAGCGGCAGCGATGACGACCTGAGCGTGGAACTGTGTGGGCACGGCAACGACCGCGACATCCACGTCATCGTCGGCCAGCAGGTCCTGGTAGTCGCCATAGACCGTCGGACGCGATTCGCGTTCGGCGCTGACGCCTTCGGCCTTCTCGACATTCTGGTCTGCGATGGCGACGAGGCGGGCGCCCTCAATGGTCTCTGCTGCGTCGAGGTGCCTGTTGCTCACCATACCCAGGCCGATGACACCGTATCCAAGTTGCTGCATTAGAGGTGACCTCACTCTTCTCGATGAATTGAGACTATTTGCCGGCAAGAGGCTCTAAGGTTCGCGGGCGGCGGGGCGGCACCTTCCGGGAGGATACGGAGAGATCGCGGCGAAATAGAGAGGCATCGTCGAGATATTTGCCTGCCGCGAGTTTGAATTCGGCGGTTATTGGCTTATAATATGGTATTCAGCGATACCAGTTGTCGGCGACAAGGAGCAATCAGCATGGGCCTGACGATCTACCTCGACGGTGAACTGGTCCCCGAGGAGCAGGCGAAGATATCGGTCTTCGACCACGGGGTGCTGTATGGCGATGGCGTGTTTGAGGGGA
>JAUWOG010000300.1 GCA_030612305.1 Armatimonadota bacterium
GATACTCACGGGGCGGCACACGGACTACGCCAACGGGCGCGCCGCCTCTCCCATCCTTCTCGGCCATGAATGGTCCGGCGCGATCGCACAGGTCGGCTCCCGCGTGCTAGGGTTTGCCGTGGGTGCGAGCGTGGTCGGGGAGACAGCCATCGGTTGCATGTGCTGCGAGTTCTGCAAGGCCGGCTGCTATCATCTCTGCCCCTTCGGCACCGAAACCGGCGTGATCAACCGGGATGGCGCGATGCGGGAGTACCACCCGGCCCCCGCTTTCTCCATCCACAAACACAGCCTCGCGCATGACGACGCCTGCCTCATCGAACCCGCTACGGTAGCAGTCTATGCAGTCAACAGAGGCCGGCTGAAGCCCGGCCATCGCGCGCTGGGCATCGGCGATGGCGGCATCGGGCTGTGCTGTGTGCAGGCGGCGAAGGCGGCGGGCGCCGGCTCCGTGACGCTGGTCGGGCATCACGAGACAGCCCTGCAGACAGGACGCGAGCTTGGAGCCGACATCGCCATCAATTCGGAGTCAACCGACCAGGCGCAGGCGCTTGCCGAAGCGGAGTTGCTCTGCCGGCCGGAAGTCGTCATTGAGGCCGCCGGTAGCGCAGACGCCCTCGACATGGCGATGAACGCCGTGGCGCGCGGCGGGGCCGTCGTGGTTGTGGGCTATTCAGAATCAGCGCCGTACGGGCATTCCCTGGCTCCCATAATCGGCAGCGAGATCGAGCTACTCGGCGTGAGGGGAAGCCCGAACTGCTGGCCGGAGACGATCCGCCTCATCGAGAACGGGGCGCTGGTGACCGAGCCGCTGGTGGGGTCACGCTTCGGCCTGGCGGAGTTTGCCGAGGCGGTGGCAGTCGCCCGCTCCGGAGAGTCCCGCCAGTGCCGGACCATAATCCAGCCCGGATCGTAGGATATTTTTCAGGCGCGCTCGCAGATGGCATCAAGGCAACCGGCGGGTGTCATGCGTCGCAATGCAGACTGCAAATGGAGACAGATACAGATGACGACGAGACTACTGGCGGTTCTGGGCATCGCGTGCATCGTGGCAGTCATCGCCGGCGGGTGCGGCGGTTCGGGCGGCGAAGTCCTGCCGGCCGCAGTGTACTTCCCGCTGCAGCAGACCAACTGGTGGCGCTACGATGTCACCAACTATGATGTTGACACATCGGGCGTGCTGGCGCAAATGCGGGCGCGCCGGCCGCTTCTCGGCCTCATTGCCAATAGCTCGATAGCTGTGAAGGCGGCTCAGGATGAGCCCGCCACCGGCGTCCTGACGCTCTCGATAAGCGGCAGTGTGGAGATTGCCGGCGCGCAGTGGTTTGAAGGCGTCGAGGTCATGGCTGGCATGGACACGACGACCCGCTACTACCGTCATGACGCTAACGGGCTGGCGGTCAGAGACACCGCGGCGCAGGACGATGCGCCGTACTACCGCATCCGCCAGCCGATTGCGGAAGGGACGACCTGGACGCTGCCGTTTGACGAGACCTATGTGCTGAAGATCGTCGGCGTGAATAAGACGCTCGCCGTGGAAGCGGGCTCCTTCACCAACTGCCTGCAGATCGAGGAGACGACTAGCTGGGAGGGGAATGACTACAAGGCCGTGAACTGGTTTGCTTCCGGCACGGGCCTCATTCTTACGCAGGATTACTTCGACGGCGACCTTGCCGGCGAGGCTGAGCTCTCCAGCTACGGATTGGCCGTACAGTGATCGTGCCGGCCGGGGGTTGCGGGCCGCACGTGAAATGCCGCCAGATATTGCATCACGCGGCCTGATTTGCTATACTTCTAGACGGAGTTAGGCTGGAAGCTCGACTTACGCGTTTGGCGACGGAGGCCGGAGATGATTTGGCGGTCGCTCCGCGCTGTTGTACGCGTATCAGCCGATTCGGCGCATTGTACGTGAGAGGAGCCTTGGCATCATGCCATACAGCCATAGCAGAGCTACGGTCTTCATCGCAGCAGTGGTCATCGCAGTCCTGGTCGGCACTCCGGCGCTTGCCCGCGAGGTGCAGTTGGCGGGTATTCGCCTGGGCGATCACGCTGTCAATCTCCTTGATATCTACGGCCAGCCCGACGGCATCGTGCTCGGTGCCGGTGAGGAGCTGGCCGCGGCGCAGGCACCGGCAGGAGGAATGGGCGCCGGCGCGGGCCCTGACATGTTTGGTCCTCCCGGCGGCGGTCTGATGGGCGGTCTGATGGGCGATCTGCTCGGGCCGATGCCCGGAATGGGTGGCGGGCCTCCCATGGCCGGACCTCCCGGTGCAGATATCGCTGCCGGTCCTGAAGGTGGTCCTGGTGGTTTTCCCGGTGAAGCTGGACTGGGCGCGCCCCCGGGAGCCGGTGGCGCAGCAGCCGGCGGTGGCATAGCGGCGGCACCATTCCCCACCTGGGCTCAGGCCGTATGGGTGACGTTGCGCTCTCGCGAGGTCGAGTGGATCTACCGCAAGGATGCCGTCGTGATGGGTTTCGTCCTGGACCGCGACGGCTTTGTCCGCGTCATTGCGGTTGCCGCCGAGGAATGTGGCTATGCACGCACTGCCTTGTGGCAGCCGCACAGGTACATCAAACTCGGCGACAGCTTCAAGCGCGTCATATACCGGTACGGCTATCCGGATGAGCAGATAGGGTTCAGTTGGAGTTCTCCCGGCTCGGCGAGCATCGGCGGTGGGAGCGTGACCGTCACGTTCGGCCAGGTCAGCCGCACCTACTCGCGCGATGTCATGCTCCGCTACGACGAAGATAGCAACGTCTCATTCACGCTGCACAATATGGTCGTCCCGCGCATACCCCTCTGGGAATAGCGTCACGATTTGCACCGCTCCGCCTGACGCACGTTTTGGACCCGGGCGGCGGCGCCCATAGTTTCGGGCGCCGGCGCTTGTTCTCCCCCGGTGGTGAGTTCCCCCGGTCGTAGATTTTCTCGCTGCTAAGTTGCCCTGCCGGGAAGGATTACTTCGCCCAGTGTCGAAGGTGTAGTCTAGCGTATCGCCCCAGTCGCGCTCTCGAGCTTGTGATGGACAGAAACGACGACATTATCGAGGAAATCAAACGCAGGGTTGACATCGTCGCTCTGGTGTCGCGCTACGTGACGCTGACGCGTGCCGGACGGCGTATGCGTTCGCGCTGCCCCTTTCATGAAGAGACCGACCCGTCCTTCTACGTGGACGCCGAACGCGGCTTCTACCACTGCTTCGGCTGTGGCGCAGGCGGCGATGTCTTCAAGTTCCTTATGGAGATTGAGGGCCTGAGCTTCCCGGAGGCCGGGCAGCGCCTCGCCGACATGGCGGGATTGGTGTGGCAGACCTCTCCGGGCGCGAAGCAGGCGCGAGACCGCCGCGACATCGTCCGGAAGGCCAACGAGGAGGCCGCCGAGTTCTTTCAGCAGGCTCTGCGCAGCCCACAGGGAAGCGCCGCGAGGGAATACCTCGCTCAGCGCGGCATCGGTGAGGATGCCATCGCGAAGTTCGCGATCGGGTATGCCCCGGAGAGCTGGGATGCTCTGCTGCGGTTTCTCGCCGGCAAGGGTTTCTCGGGTGAGGTGGCCGAGGAGTGCGGACTGGTGAAGCCGCGCGACAGTGGCGGCCACTACGACGCCTTCCGCGACCGTATCATCTTTCCGATCTGCGAGGTCAACGGGCGGGTCATCGGCTTCGGCGGCCGGGCGATGGACCCCGAGGAGCAGGCCAAGTATATCAACTCGCCGGAGACCGCGCTGTTCAAGAAGAGCCGGACAGTCTATGGTCTCGACCTCGCGCGGCAGGCCATATCCGACGCGAAGCAGGCGCTCGTCGTGGAGGGCTACACGGACGTCATAGCGCTCGTCCAGGCGGGCATTGGCAATGTCGTCGCATGTCTCGGCACCGCGACGACGCCGGACCACCTGAAGTTACTGGGCAGATATGCCGATGAGATAGTGTTTATCTATGACGGCGACTCGGCCGGCATGGAAGCCGCGCTGCGTCACATCGAGGTCTTCGAGAACGCGTCCGCCGATGTCAAGGTGGCTGTGCTGCCGACCGGACGTGACCCCGATGACGTGATTCGGACGCTTGGGGCCGACGGCTTGCTGCAGATCATTGAGAAGCGTTTGAGCCTCGTCGAGTATCAGTTGCGGATGATTTTCATCGGCCATGAGGGAGAGGACGGTACTGACCGCGCGGCGGCTGCACGGGAGGCGGCACAGGTGCTGGCCAAGGTCTCGCAGCCTGCGCGGCGAAATGAATTCCTTGCGGCTACGGCCGATTGGTGGGGGCGCGACAATCCGGCACGCACTGAGGCGATGATGCGCGTGCTGAGTGAAGAGCTCGCCGATGTCCTGCCGAGCAGCCGGCAGCGCCGCACGCGCGCGCCGGGCAGCAGAGACCGGCGCTTCATTACGGACACGGTATCGCGCCTCGCAGATGGTGTGGCCTCCGGCTGTCTGAGTGTCGAAGGGACGATGCTTTCTGCCGCGCTCTTTGACCGGGACTTTGCCGCTGCATTGCTAGA
>JAUWOG010000367.1 GCA_030612305.1 Armatimonadota bacterium
ACCCGCCGCGACGGGGGGGCGGGCGGAGGAGCCACATCGCATCGAGCTTGCGCAGAGCCGGGGGCCGGATTCTCGCCGGGCGCTACGCTTCCGCCTCGTATTCGGCCCCTCCGGACGGCAACGGCAGACGGCAAAGGGCACGGCGACTCGGGCTGGAAGCTGCGAATGGGACAAGCATAACTTGTCCCATTCGCACCTGAGCTTGCCGAGCATCGGCAAGCTCAGGCCGAGCCACCCAAGGAAGGGAGCCGAACAGTGGCAACTCACGCCGAGCCACCCCTGTTTGGCGGAGGGGTCGAAGCCGGACCCACGCCTTCGGGGTGGGTGCCCACGCGAGGGGGACAGCGACGGCAAAGGCATACGGCTGTGGGCCGGATTCTCGGCAGAAGCTGCGCTTCCGCCTCGGATTCGGCCCCTCCGAACGGCGACGGCATAAGGCAAGGGCCAACGCCAAAGGCGAACGGCAAAGGTGTCAGCCGAAGTGGACGATGTAGCCGCCGAGGCTGTCGGGGCCGAAAACGGCCATCACGATCCTGCTGAGGCCGGCGATGACGAGGTCCGCCATCACCAAGCCCAGGAAGAAGGGCATCAACTGGCGGAAGAGACGTGCGCCTCCGAGACGGTGAATCGCCGACTTCAAAGCCCATGCGGTGAAGAACGGTGCCCACAACGCATACCCGTGGTTGAGTGTGGCGATGTAGCCGAGCGGATGAAGCGGCGAACGGAGCCAGTACTGCCTCAGGGCGACGAGGGCGACAGTCGCGACGGCGCCGCCGACGACGCCGAGCGTGCGGTTGAGATTGGGGGGCCCGGCGCTCGTCAGGGCCGAAGAAGCTGTCGTCCACTGGCCCAGCGAAGTGGTGATGTTGTACCCCCCGTGAGTCGTGCCACCGTTGAGCACTAACGCCCCGAAGGCGTAATAGTCCTTCAGGACCACATAGTAGGCCGCCACGCAGCCGACGAGGAATGCGCCCATCATCATCGCAGGGAGCATCCGAGCGCCGATCTTCATCTGATCCGCCAGGGCCTCGTTCTCTGTCAGGTATCCCATCTGTGACGAGAAATAGCCGCGGCCGAACCAGGAGAACGAGGTCAGAAGGGAGAGGTTCGTGACATCCGATCCGTGAATCAGGGGCTTGTAGCCAACGAGGTTCAGGATCGTCTGCTGGTGCTGGTTGAAGGGGAAAGCCCACATGCTCGGGACTCCCGCCTCCGCACGAACGCGGGAGTACACCAGCCCGAAGCCGATCAACATGCCGAAGAACGGAATGCTGTAGCAGAGCGAGAACCCCATCGTGTAGGTCCATGCGATGATCGCTATGAAGCCGGCGATGGTGCCGAATAGGGCCCACCGATATGGCATCGGCTCCTCCGTATCGTCCACTGCGGGGTCATTGTAGAGTGCCTTGCGGAGAACCTGTCCGAGGTGGCCGCGCGCAGTCCAGAAGAGAACGAAGAGCAGCGCGATGTAAGCCCCTGTGCCCTGCTGCTGCACGAATGGCAAGGCCGGAGCCGCCGTCAGACCGAAGACATCGGCGATGACCTTGAGGAATGGCTGGAGGAGGAAGAAGAACCACCCGGAGAAGAGGACGTCGAGGGACACGAAATAGGCGAGGCCGACCATCTGTGGGCGGTGGGCGAAATTGATGCCGCGGTAGGCGGTCCAGGGGCGCTCGGTGAATATCTGGCCGAGATGATAGCGGTCCTCCAGCGCCATCACCGCCGGGTTGAATGCGTGCATCACGTTGAGGACGTGGTGCACCGTGACGAGGCCGAAGGCCACCCAGACGAGCGGATTGCGGAAGAAGGACGTGCGTGACCCCGGCGCCTCCCTCTGCACGATGCTCATGGGTATGAAGAGCAGCGGGAAGCGGAGCCGCTCCCGTTCGACCCATTGCCTGCGGAAAAGCGTCACGAGGCACAAGCCGGTGAAGAAGACCAGCGCCATGAAGGCGGTCCAGACGGCCAGGGGATAGACCCACGGGCGCCAGGGGAATGTCCCGTCATCGCTGCCCTCGTACATCTGGCGGATGACCTCGGTGTCATGGGGACGAAACCACTGGGGCATGGCATCGGCGAGTTGTGCCATGTTGTCCTGCGGAGTGTGGAAATAGACGGGATTGACCATCCAGGGGATGAGCATCTCAACGATTCCGAAGGTTGCCGGGGGGATGGCGAGGACGAGGAACATGTAGGCGACGATCATCTCGCGCTCGCATAGCGCGCGTTTGAAAAGGCGGGCCGTCAGGGGAGCGAGAGCGACGAGGAGGAGGAGGCAGAAAACGGCGGGAACGGGTGGGACGGCGAGCATATAGACGGGGGCATAGACATTGCCGGGGGCTTGAACGAGAGTCGCCTGATGGATCCACCAAACGGACAGCACGGACAGTATCAGGGCTATGATTGTGGCTCGAAAGGTCAAACCGACACTCACGACCTCTCACGGCACTTGTCGGCAGCAGGCCGCGTGTATTGGGGGCCCGATATGGCGAGGCAAGGCACAAATAAAGCCCTGCCGCGATCATGCCGCGAACAAGGCCCGACTGCCACGCTGAGCCGAAGACAGCCCACTTGCGAAACGCGGCCGCTCTACTTGGGGCTGACGAAGAGGCGAATGGCAGTGCGCTCGTTGCCCTCGACAATGACGTCCACGAACGCCGGATAGCAGATCAGGTCAATGCCGGAGGGTGCGAGGAAACCGCGTGCTATGGCGATGGCTTTTACAGCCTGGTTGAGCGCTCCGGCGCCGATGGTCTGCATCTCGGCCTTGCCCTCCTCACGGATCGTACCCGCCAGGGCTCCTGCCACCTTGTTGGGATTAGACTCCGAGCCTACCTTAAGCATTGCCACGAATGTTGCCCCCTTTGCTGCGCCCGATACAACGGAAAAAGCTACTGTCCAGATTGCATCTGTGTGAAGCAGTCACTTGATCAATGAATACAGTAATTGCGAATGTTGTCTATGGCGTGAAACGTCCAATGTCTGAAGGTGCTCGCGACTCCCGGTGCCACTCCCACTTGTGTCATGCGCATACAGCCACAACCGTCGGGGACCCCTAACTCCCCGTTTCTGCGTCTATCGGCAAGCGTCTTTGTACTCTTTTTATATGCAATGCACGGCTCGTGTCAAGGGAATATTCAATAACTGCGGCGCAGAACTGGGTGTCTGCCCGCTTCGGCACCTCAAAACGCTGTGGCATCATGGTCGTAAATCTGAGCAGCACCTCCTCACGCCGCACGCCTATGACAGTGTCGGTACAGGGGCCGGTCATCCCCACGTCGGTGAGATATGCCGTACCCCGGGGGAGTATCTGTTCGTCGGCTGTCATCACATGGGTATGGGTGCCGACAACAGCCGCCACGCGGCCGTCAAGATAGAGTCCCAGCGCCATCTTCTCCGAGGTCGCTTCGGCATGGAAGTCAACTACGATGAGCTCGGCACCCTCTGCTTCCAGGCGCGTGACTTCCGCGTCGGCACCACGGAAGGGGCAGTCGAGTTCGCCCATGAAGACGCGGCCCTGGAGGTTGATGACACCGATGTTGACGCCATTTGCGGCACGGAGGACTGCAGAGCCGCGGCCGGGGCACTGGGGCGGGTAGTTGGCCGGGCGGAGGAGTCGGGGTTCGGTCTCCAGCAGCTCCTCGGTGCCCTTCTGGGCCCAGACATGATTGCCAGTGGTGATGCAGTCAGCTCCGCTGTCGAGAAGCTGGCGCACACAGGAGTCGGTTATCCCGAAGCCGGCCGCGGCATTCTCCCCGTTGACCACGACGAAGTCGGCGGCCTCCTGCTCGCGGAGGCGCGGCAGGAGAGTGCGGATCGCACGCCGGCCGGGCCGCCCCACGACATCGCCGACTATCATTACGCGCAAGGGAGTTGCCTCGATTCATTGGGCAAGGCTCTGGCTGGAAGCTGGAGGGATGCTGCGCATCCTCCGCTCAGGTGGGCCCTCCGAACAACAAACGGCAACGGCTGGCGCGGCATCCCG
>JAUWOG010000377.1 GCA_030612305.1 Armatimonadota bacterium
CACCGCGGCGTAGTGATCCGTGCACGCGGTCAGTGCGCGGTCCTTGACAGCGGTCCAGGTATCGGAGTTGAAGAATAGAAGTGGATGGTCGGGCCGCAACTTCGACATAAATGCATCGTCCTGGGCTGCGCAGAGGGGGGCGCTACATAGAGACAGCGCGACCAGTACGGGCAACAAGACAGCCATGAATGGGAAGCGATCGGTCATCTGTTGTCACTCCATTTGGGCCTGAAATGAAATGGTGACATCCTGCCGCATCGTTCAGTGCATCCGGAGAACGGAGAGGACAGTTTCGCCGGCACAGTAGAGCGTATCCGCGAGCCAGTGCCTGGCGATGATGGCGGCAGCGAGAATGACAGCGACCTCCACTGCCAGCACTGGAAGCAATGGCGGCGCGAGAGTGGGACGTGGCGGCGAACTGAGCCGCTCTGCGCGGTCATGTGGCGAGATGCCCGGTTGGTACACGGGCGCGAGGCCGGACGGATGCCCCGGATGCCTCTGGTTGTGTTCAGCAAGCATCAGCAACAACTCCGTGACGGTGTCGCAACTGGTGGCTTGTGCCGCGCGGGCGTCGCAGTCAGCTTCCGCCGCCGCACGCCGGCGACTGGCGTAGAGAAATCCTAGCGGCGACGGCAGGGCGAGCGTCGCGGCCAGTTCGATGAGCAGATGCCAGAGGTTATCTCGGCGCGCGATGTGGGCCTGCTCATGCGCCAGGAGCGCCCGGAGCTGTGCGGGCGACAGCACCCGGACGAGGTCGCTGGAGATGACTACGACACCGTCGCTCAGGCCGACGGTGAAGGAGAAGTTGCCCTCAGCCTCGGAGGTAATGAAGCTGTCGCCGGCGTCTGCGTGGAGCATTCGGCGCGCGCGCTCTTCGACCCGACGGGAGCTGATCCATCGCCAGAGAAAACGAATGATAGCAAATGCGATGAGACCGAGGGCAAGCAGGGAGGCGATGTGGAGATGCCAGGGGGCGTCGGGTGCGTGAGTGAGGAAGCGCCAACACAGATGCGGGCGGACACGCTCGAGATGAGGCGAGATGACGTCGGCAGCGGGCATTACGAGAGAGATGGCGGCAAGCAGGCCGGCGACTGCAGGCGCAAAAAGAGAGACGGCAAGCCAGAAAAGGGCGGCTTGCCGAGGCTTGCTCTGAGATAGCGATTCAGCGGCGGCGGCAACGGGCAATGCCGCAAGCACTTGCACGGCGACGGCGTAGAATATGAGCAGTAAGGCGGCGGCCTGCACCGCGACCAACGCGCTAGTCGCCTTCTTCCTCTTTGCGCTTCTGCTGGATAATCTCGGCGAGGGAGTCGAGTTTGGCCGGGTCGCTCTCGCTCAGCGCTTGGACGAAGTATGACATCGCGGGCTCGGCGAAGGTTGAGAGAAGGCCGTCAACGACCTGCTTGATGACGCTGGAGTCAAGCTCCCTGCGGGAGACGGAAGGTGAGTACAGGTATGCCTTGCCGCGCATTTCGCGCGTCAACAGGCCCTTCTTGTGCAGGCGGCTCATCGTGGTCATCACAGTGGTGTAGGCGGCGTCCTTGCCCTGTTCACCGAGCTTCTTGCGTACCTGTTCGACTGATACCTCGCCCTCAGCGTCCCAGACTGCGTTCATGACCTGGGCTTCAAGCGCCCCGAGAGTCTGCTGAAGTCCCTTTGCGCCGGGGCGGTACACAGGGAGTTCCGGTGATCTGTCTTGTCGCATTATGTTCTCACCTTCGACCGCTGGGTTGAACCGACGGCGCCCAGTGCGGTTGTCGCTGGACAGTCTCTATTGGTAGTATGCCCAATCGTGTGTACTACTAATCATAGTAGTGCGAGAAAGGGATGTCAAGGGTCTTGTGGGTAGAGGTGTGAGTTTGGATTGTCGGCAAAGCGGGTCCTATCCGGAATAATTCGCGAGCCGACTGAGAGACGCGTCGGGCTGGAAGCTAAGAACGCGGGAGGACACTGCGCGTCCTCTTCGCGTTCTTACCTGAGCTTTCTGCTTTGCATAAAGCTCAGGCCGACCCACGCGTTTCGGAGTAGTGCGGGAAAGGGATGTCAAGGGTCTTGTGGGTAGCTGCCGGCCAGGACGCCTTGGCCAACGGTCGCCGGATCAGGCTCGGGGCTGCTTTCGGCGAAGCTGACAGCTCTCCCGACTTCCTCGGCGGCGCGTTTCTCGACCTCGTCAGCGGCCTGTTCGTCCAGTACGCCGAGTGAGATGAGCTGGTGCCTCATCTGCGGCAAGGGGTCGCGGGCGGCCCATTCCGCCTCCTGCTCGGCGGAGCGATACTCGCACTGGTCGCTCTTGGAATGGCCGCAGAGGCGATACGTTCGGGCCTCGATGAGTGTGGGGCCGTCGCCTGCACGGGCGCTGGCGACGGCTTCGGCAACGGCTGCTCTGACCGCGAAGTAGTCGTTGCCGTCCACGATCATGCCGGGGATGGCGTAGCTGTTGGCGAGCCCGGCCAGGTCCTCGCGCCGGAAGTTCTCAGCGACGGGGGTGCTCATTGCGTAGAGATTGTTCTCCACGAAATAGACGATGGGGAGTTGCCAGATGCTGCCCATGTTGACGGCTTCGTGGAAGGCTCCCTGGGCGCAAGCGCCGTCGCCGAGGAAGCATAGGACGACGCGGCCGGTGGCTTTGATCTTCTGGGTGAGGGCCGCGCCGGTGGCGACAGGTATCATGCCCCCGGTGATGCCGTTGGAGCCGAGAAAGCCGATACTGAAATCGGCCATATGTTGCGAGCCGCCGCGCCCGTGTGAGTAGCCGTCGCGTTTGCCCAGCAACTCCGCCATGAGTCGGCCCAGATCGGCGCCCTTCGCGATGAAGTGACCGTGGCCCCGATGGTTGGAGGTGACCAGGTCGGAGGGCTCGAGAGCAGCTACGGCCCCGACTGCGCACGCCTCCTGGCCGCGACAGAAGTGCGACGTGCCGCCGATAGCGCCCCTGGCAAACAGGTCGCTGAGCGCGTCCTCGAAGTCCCTGATAGTGACCATGAGACCGTAGTGGTGGACGAGTTCCTCAGGCGGATATGTCATCTGTCTCCTCCGGAGGCGTGATTTGCTCGGAGAATTACCGCCGCTGATGGGCCGTGAGTGCGGATGGGGTCAGCGGGGGCTATCACGGCCAGGTGTTGACCGTTCGCCTCGGTGTCAAGGGCCTCGATGGCGGCGCAGATATCGAGAGCCGTGGAGGCGGCGAAGGTGTGGCCGTAGGCGACAGGCGATGGGAATAGCGGAGGTGCATCTGCAAGACCGGCCTGGACACACGCGGCCCTGAGGGCGGCGTCAGGATTGGCTTCAGTGCTCAGCGCGTTCCCGACGGCGACGATTTCCGCCAGTGGCTCGGCGCCTCTGGCGATTGCCGAGGCAACCGGCTCAAGCAGTAGCACGCAGGCACCCTCGCCGGGGATGAAGTCAGTGGCTCCTTCGGTGGGCACGGGCAATCCATTGAGCAGGGCGGTACTGAGAGCGTCGCAACCTCCGGCCAGCATGTAGTCGGCGTCGCCGGCTGCGAGGCGGAGCAGTGCGAACTGGAGGGCACACGCCGAGGACATGCTGCCGGCACAGAAGGTCCCCATCGGTCCGCGGATGCGGTATTCGATGGCCGCCAGTGCCGTCGGCGAATTCGGCATCGTGTGGGTGAATATCATCGGCGAGCCGAAGCGCAGGCCCTTGGTGTGCACGCGAGCGGAATGGTTGGTCATTGACTCGAGACATCCGAAGGCAGTGCCGAGCGCCAGGCCGATGCGGTCGCCATCAAGCTCTGAGACATCCAGTCCTGCGTCCTCGAAGGCCAGAGCGCACGTCGCGATGGCGAATTCGGAGCATCTGTCGAGGTACGTCTTCTTCGTGTCCACGCAGTCCTCGAACGCGAAATCCAAACACTCGGCGAGCTCGGTGAACCGTCCGGTATCCGTGAGGCGATGCGGA
>JAUWOG010000096.1 GCA_030612305.1 Armatimonadota bacterium
CGGCCCACCGCCGTTCGCCGTCGCCTTCGCCGTTTGCCTCCAGGGGCGGCCACCGCTTCACTTCCTCCAAGACCATCACGATTTCAGATGCTGCCCCCGCTCGGCAGCCTCTCTGGCGCGCGCACTGTCCCCAGAACTCCCTGGCTGTGGTATAATCGCCGACAATCGCGCAGCGGCGGCGGAACCCCGTGCAATCGCTCGACGAATCGGGTGAACTGATTGGATTATCGAACACGCATGCGGCAGCAGCAGCGCAAGCGTCAGGTGCTATGGCTGGCGCTGATACCGGTGGTGATAGTCGGCGCCACGCTCGTCGGCATCCTCGTGCGTGCGCTGGCCGCCAACGCTGTGGCATGGACCTACGACGGCCCGCCCGACAGTCTCGCCGTACCTACAGTTGCCGGGAACGTCCTCATAGCGGTCTTCTCGGAAGGGCAAGTGCGATGCCTCCGCCTCCTTGACGGCTCGGAGGTATGGCCGACACCGTTCCGCTGCCCGCAGCGCCTGCTCAGCGCAGCGGCGACGGTAGCTGACACCGCCGTAATCTGCTCTGACTACGGTAAGGTCTATGGGCTGGACATGAGCACTGGTGCGGTCCGGTGGTCTCGCGAGTTGACGGGGGCGCTGCGTGGCTCACCTGCCATCGCCGACACACTTGCCTACGTCGCGACCCGTGCGGGCAAGCTCTATGAGCTGGATACGCAGAGCGGCCTCCACCGGCTCCTCGCCGACACCCACGTGCCCTTCTGCGCGAGTCCGGCGCTCTGTGGCGACGTCGTAGTCGCGGCAGGCTTCGACGGCGCGATCGTGGCCATCGAGATCCCCGGCGGCCAACTGCGCTGGCGCAAGCGAGTCAATGCCACCTTCGTCGCCCCGGCGGCGCAGATAGGCCAACTCGTCGCAATCGGCTCCGACCAGGGACGCATGTACGTCCTCGACGCCCAGACGGGCGAGATTGCATACACCCGCGAGGCCTCGGGCCTGCTCAGGACCGCCGCTGTCAGTCTCGATGATGCCATCTTCTTCTGTGACAGCGATGGCTGGTTGCACAGTTGCGACGCAGCCACCGGAGCCTCCCGCTTCTCCAGGCGCATCGGCAACTCGCTGCAGGCGGGCCCCCTTGTCTGCGGCGATGCGCTCTACTGCCTCGTGGACGGCGACCGCGTGGTCAAGGTGGATCCTGCAAGCGGCCTCATTCGCCGCCGCTGGCGCGGCTGTCTCGGCGCATCTCACCTTGCTCTCGGATCCGACTACATCGTAGTCGGCACACACACCGGCAAGCTCTACGGCATCGAGCTTGACCACTGAGGACACAGACATTCAGCACACTGGCGACCGCGACACCGCGCGTGCCCTCCTGCGCGCCGTGCTTCACCGCACGGCAGGTGAGACAGAAGCTGTGCGGAATACTGCTGGGGCATGTCCAACGGTGCGGTCTATATGGCCGCCCGCGCATCACTACACGTATCCGAGTAGCCTTCACCCATTGCCGGGCCCTTCAGTAGACTCCGCCAATTCAACTGTGCTATTATCCCACAGAAGTGTCGCGCGTCAAGTGCGTCGCCTTGTGTCAGCACGATCCGACCTGGCCCCCGCATCTTCGCGGCGGACCGCCTCGGCAGCGCAGCGCAGCAAAGGGCTCGGTACGGTGCTCCAGAGCGCGATTGGCACTGTCCCGGACCAATGGCGGCGCATGCAGTGATCAGGGGCTGATTTGGTATCAGTCTCTGTTGCACAGGGAGCACTCTACTCGCTGATGGCTGGGCTCGCATACCGTTTGGAACTGTTCGGCCGCTGGCTGCCCTGTGGGAGGCTTCGTATTGACCGACGCGTTCTTGCCAGCCCAAGATAGAAAGCAGAGGTGCGAAGATGGAAACTGACCCCACAAGCGATTCGAGGTCCAGATTCTGCGTGATGGGTGCCGGACATGGCGGGATGGCTATGGCCGCCCATCTGTCTCTCAAAGGCTTCGAAGTGACCCTCTACAACCGTAGTGAGACTCGCATTGAGCCCGTACGCGAACGCGGCGCCATCGAGTTGATCAACGCCAGCTTGCAGGACATCGAGTCGGGTGAAGCGCAGATCCATCGAGTCACAACGGACGTCGAAGAAGCCCTGGAAAACGCCGATGTCATAATGATTGTCGTGCCGGCGTACGGCCATGCCTTCCTGGCTGAGAAGTGCGCGCCTCATCTGCGGGATGATCACACTGTCATCCTCAACCCGGGCCGTACCGGGGGTGCGCTCGAGTTCCGCCGCATCATTCGCGAGCACGGCTGCACCACCGACCCGATCATCGCCGAGACTCAGACCCTCATCTACGCATGCCGGGCCACACAGCCTGCCGAGGCGCAGATAATGGCCATGAAGAACAGCGTACCTCTGGCGGCCTTACCCGCCTACCGCACTGGCGAGGCGCTGGCCGCTGTACGCGCCGCCTACAAGCAATTTGTGCCCACTGACAGCATTCTGCGGACCAGCCTCGGCAACGTGGCCCTGCTCTTTCACCCGGCAGTCATGGTGATGAATGCGGGCCGCATCGAGGCCACCCACGGCGACTTCGAGTACTATTTGGAGGGCATCACTCCTTCTGTAGCGCGGGCGCTGGAAGAGATGGACCGCGAGCGCGTGGCGCTGGGCCGAGCTTTGGGCATAGGCATTCACAGCGCCCGCCAGTGGATGTACTTGGCCTATGATGCAGCCGGGGCCGACCTCTATCAAGCCGTGCAGAAGAACCTGGGGTACCGGGGGATCATGGCCCCGCCGGCACTTCTCCACCGCTATATCCTCGAGGACGTGCCGATGAGCCTCATCCCGATGATCTCGCTGGCCCACCAGCTTGGCGTCGAGACACCCATGATGACCTCTGTGGCCTGCATGTGTTCGGCCATGATGGGCGAGGACTACTGGAGCACAGGACGCACGGTCGAGAGCCTGGGCTTGGCCGGGCTAACCTCAAGGCAGATCCGAAGGTTGGTGATCGAAGGTGAACCCGGAGAGCTGTAAACCTCTGGTCCTCGGCGCTGCACTGGGCAATTGTGTGCATGTGGCCGGCCTCATTGGCTTCCTCCGCCTCGCCGCTGAAGAGGGCTACGATGTGCTGTCGCTCGGTACAGCCGTGCCCGTCTCGCGTCTGGCTGACGAGATCCAGCGCCTGCAGCCCGACCTGGTCGCTGTCAGCTACCGCCTCACACCGGAGGTCGGTCGGACCTTGCTCGAAGACCTGACCCGTCAGGTGCGAGAGCGAGGCCTCAAAGACCCCAAGTTCGTCTTCGGGGGCACCGAGCCGGTGGCCCAGGAGGCACGGCAGGTGGGTCTGTTTGATGAGGTCTTCGGTGGGGAGGCGACGCTGGATGATGTCGTTGCTTGTTTGCGGGGGGGGGCCTGCGGCGTTCAAGAACCCAATCATGCTTCCACGCTACTGAAGCGCATCGCGAACAACCACGGATACCCCATAGTCCGCCACCATTTCGGCCAGCCGACGGTAGAGGCGACCATCGCAGGCGCACAGGTCATCGCCGAAGCCGAGGTGCTCGACGTGTTGAGCATCGGCCCGGACCAAAACGCCCAGGAGTGTTTCTTCCGGCCGGACGAAATGCACCCCGAAATGACCGGTGCCGGCGGCGTCCCGCTGCGCAAACCGGAGCACCTCGAGGCCATCTACCAGGCATCCCGCTGTGGCAACTATCCCCTGGTGCGCATCTATGCAGGTACTCGTGACCTGATGCTGTGGGCTGAGATGTCGGTGCGCACTTTGCGCAACGCGTGGGGCGCGATTCCTCTTTTCTGGTACAGCCAGCTCGATGGCCGCTCCGACCGCCCTCTGCTGGCGAGCATCAGCGAGAGCCAGCAGACCATGTGCTGGTATGCCGAGCATGGCATCCCGGTCGAGTGCAACGAGGCACACCAGTGGAGTCTGCGTGACGCTCACGACGCCGTGGCAGTGGCTGCAGCGTTTCTGGGGGCCTACAATGCCAAGGTCGCCGGCGTGACCCACTACGTTGCCCAATACATGTTCAACACGCCGCCGCAGACCTCGCAGGCGATGGACCTGGGAAAAATGCTCGCCAAGCAGGCGCTCATCAAGCGCCTGCACGATGACACCTTCGTATCCATCACTCAGACCCGGTCGGGGCTGGGCTGCTTCAGCCCCGATCCGGACAAAGCCAAGGGGCAACTCGGAGCCAATACCGTGGTGCAGTTGGCGATGTCGCCGCAGATCGTCCACGTAGTCGGCTACAGCGAAGGTGATCACGTCGTCACCGCCAGTGAGCTCATCGAGAGCTGCCGCATCGTTCATGGCGCTCTGGCGCAGGCGCTCGAAGGCATGCCTGACATGACGGCAGATGAGACAGTGCTGGCCCGGCGGGATGAACTCATCGAAGAGGCAGGCGTCATCTTGGCCGCCATCAAACAGCTTGGCGAAGCAGTATCTGACCCCTGGAGCGACCCGCAGGTACTCGCTCAAGCAGTGCGGGTGGGTGTTCTGGATGCGCCCCACCTGATGGGCAATCCGCTCGCCTACGGCCACACCTGGACCATGCCGATAGATGGTGCCTTCAAAGCTGTGGACCCCGAGACGAGCACGCCCATGACCGAGCGCCAGCGCCTGGCACAACTGGGACTAGATATGTGACCCGCAGCCACGCGGGGCTGCTCGTCAGCATCAACGCACTCCTCTTCGCAAGCTTGCCCGGACGCAAGACGACTCCATTCCTGGGCTTCTTCTACTATCTGATGGTGCTTCCGACAATGATTGTGCCGCTCATCGGGGCGCTGGTAGTGGGCTCGGCGGAGAGGTTCGCCCTCGGGATGTTCCTGGGGGCCTTGGTGAGTGCAGTGATGCTCTGGGAGATCCTGCGCCTGCCCGCTTCCCGGCCCTGACGCTCACACCGACCGGTCCGCCGACAAGCAGGCAAAAAAAAGCCATCCACTGAAGTAAGCGCTGTTCCCGACCACTTACTTAGCCGATGACTTGCCCTCTTCAAGGTTGACGTCTGAAGACCCCCGTTGAGGAGAGCTGGGTTTCACTCTAATCGAGCTTGCTGTAGTTACTATAACAACTCTAAGCCCGGTTTGTTCCCGGAGAATCCGCCTTTTTCTTAGAAATCTTGCGATGGGTGACGCAGGAAAACCTCCAGAGGTGAGACAACATGAAAGAGCAGCGCCATCCGCATCCTCACAAAGACCCGCGCCAGCCGCGTGACAACACCCGCCCAGGGACGAATCCTCCGGTGTTCGCATGGCTACCTGTGCCCGATGTGCAGGAGTATCGGCTCACCGTGGCCCGCGACGCCGCATTCAGCGACTTGTGCGCGGACGAGCTCATCACAGACCAGCCGCTGCACTTGCCTGAGCAGGCACTGGCGCCGGGGACCTACTACTGGCGGTGGTCTGCAGGTTCGGTCACCGGAGAGGTATTCAGCTTCGAGATCGCCCCTGACGCGGTGGTGCTGGAGGTGCCGCCTGCCGACGAGTGGCTGCGGCGCTTGCCGGCCTCTCACCCCCGACTCTACATCCGACGAGAGGATCTTGACGAACTCCGCGAATCGCGCAACGACATGCGAGCCCCGCAATGGGCGCAACTCCGGGCAACAGCCGACAAGCTGCTCGATGAAGAGCACGAGATCGCCGAGCCTCCCTTTCTCCCTGACCGGCAGGCCGACTATGAGGCATGGTACAAGGTCTGGGGAGGCATACTATGGGATTCGCGGCGGTTTGTGAAGGGTGCCGAGACTCTGGCGCTTGCATGGCTGGCCGGCGGAGAGGAGCAATATGCGAGGGCCGCCTGCGAGCGCATGGCCTCCATATCGCGCTGGGACCCGGACGGCTCCAGCTACCTCGTCCACAACGACGAGGCCCACATGTCCGTGATATGGGACGGAACCAAGGTGTGCGACTGGGTCTGGGACATATTCACCGACGAGCAGCGCGAGCTGGTCATCGCCCAGTTCAAGCGGCGCGGCGAGATTACCTATGAGCACATGCACGACCAGGGCTCCTACGGTGTGACGCGCTTTGATTCCCACTCCGGCCGCGAGATCGTCTTCCTGGCCCTCATCGGCTTCGTCTTCCACGAGCACATCCCCGAAGCCCGGCAGTGGCTTGAGTGGCTTCGGCCGGTGCTCTGTGGCATCTGGCCGATATGGGCCGGTGATGACGGGGCCTGGGCCGAGGGGCCCTCATACGGGCTTGCCTACGTGCAGATCATGACCATGTTCGCCACCGCCCTGAAGACGGCGACCGGCATTGATCTGTACCGGCGGCCGTTCTGGGCGAATCACGGCCGCTGGCGCAAGTGGTGTTTTCCCCCTTACGCTGAGTGGATGGGGTTCGGCGACCACAGTGAGCGCTGGAAAAACACCTGGGAGCACAACGCCGACCTCGTTGACATCATCCAGCGTCACACCGAAGCTGGGGACCTCGCCGACTACGTGGAAGCCTTTCGCCGCGAAGCAGAGCAGTGCGAGATTCCACCATCCCGCCAGATGCCGCAGGTGAGTGCCCAGCTCTATCTCGCCGCTCCGACGCCTCCGGCCGGCTCTCCGCATCAGCCCGATGCTCACAGCGTCCTGCGCGTCTTCGATCATGCCGGCTGGGCGGCCATGCGCACCGACATGAATGACCCGGCCAGGGATGTGGCCTTCATCTTCCGCTCCAGCCCCTACGGGGCTGTCAGCCACTCACACGCCAACAACAACGACTTCATCATCCATGTGGCGGGCAAGGCCCTGGCAATGCCCAGTGGCTACTACTGCGGCTACGGCTCGGCGCATCACGCGCACTGGAACTGGCACACGAAGTCCCACAACTGTGTGACGCTGTCGGACTGCGGGCAGTTGATACGTTCTCACGATTCGCGCGGGGCCATAGACAACGCCTACGAAGACGAGAGCGTCGCCTACATGGTGGGGAACGCAGACGCCAGCTACCTCCTGGCCGAGCGCTGCCGCCGGCATGTCGCCTACCTGAAAGCCCACAACTGCTTCCTGCTCGTTGATGAGCTTGTGACCGCGCCGGGGGTCGCGGCCTCCCTGCAATGGAACATCCATTCCTGGAACCGTTTTGAGGTGGACGAGGAGGCGCGGAGCTTCCTGCTGGAGCGCGAGCACAGTACGCTCGCCGGCCACTTCCTATGCCACACGAACGCGTTTTTCTCGCTCAGCGAGGGCTGGGACCCGCCCCCGAGCCAGGTCAAGGATGCCCGGCAATGGGCCTACCAGTACCACCTGCGCTTCACTCCGGTGGACATGCCTGCGCACCACAACCTGGGCGTAATTCTGTGTCCGGGCCATCAGGAGCTGCAAAGCGCCGAAGTCGTCACCTCCCGCGATGGGAATACGGAAATCGCCTGCATCGGCGAGGACACCATCGTAGTCAGCCAGGGCGAGAGGATAGGCTGCGAAGGCGCTTCCCCTGAGGCCCTGGCCCTCATCATGCTCAATGGCCGCTGCTATGAGATCGGCGATTGGGGTATCAGATCGAGCTAGTTTCTGGTGCCATGACTTTCGCGTGGTCTCGCGTCCGCGCCGCGCAGGTCGCTCGCCATGAGGACACTCCACCTCCCCCCGTCGGATCTGCTCTTGCCGGAGCGATTCAGGTGCGTTGGGGGCACTCGCATCTCGACCGGCGGCTCCAAAGTGAGGGCATGATGGCGTCCATTTGCGTCGCCTGATTTATTGGCAGAAATGTGAACCCCCACTCGGGGCAAATTCGTGACGAAATAGCACAGAACCGGATATTACTTACTGCATTATGTCTATAGACGCGAAATGTTCATCCCGAGTGTAGGGGTCAGGCG
>JAUWOG010000675.1 GCA_030612305.1 Armatimonadota bacterium
CAGGATCTTGTGCTCGGCTGCGGAGAGGAGGCCCTCGTCATCATGGACCTCGCCACGGAGGACAGCGGTCGTGGCAAGTGGCTCGGGCATCTTCCGGGCGAGCTCGCAGGGCGCGTTGGGAGCCGCCTGCTGCTCCTGGCGCAGGATGAGCCGGCCGTAGGCATCGGTGAGGCTGGCAATGAGTCGGATTTCGCCCGGGGCCTGGTCAGTTGCCGAGAAGGTCAGCTCGGCGGCGACCGCATCGCCCCGCCGATATATGTCGTCGGCGACCTTCATCTCGGCGATAGCGACCGGGGCGGCGACATGCACGGGCACGGTCGCCCAGGTGACTTTCGCGCCGTCTTCGTCTTCGATGATAATGTCAACGAGATGGAGCCCGGCGTAGAGGCGAGGCAGGAGTATCTCAAAGTCGTTCTGTCCAGACTTTACCATCAAAGTCTCATCAAACTTGCGCACGAGGTGGCCGTATTCGTCGCTGATGGTCACGCGGGCAACGAGCTCGACCGCCTTCGCAGCATTGCTGAGGGCGAGCTTGACTGTCGGCTGCTCTTCGGCCCGCGCGGCATAGGCTTCCTCGCCGAGCGTGGCCGCTGTCACCTGCACGACAGGTTCCTTCTGGGCGGCCCAGGTCATGCACTTGGCTAGCAGGCTGAAGTAGTACTCCCAGTAGGCGAATTTCGTCGGCGCAAACTGAATCCAGGGCGTGATACCGTTGGCATAGGAACCCGCGCCCTGCCAGGAGCTGGCGTAACCGAGGCAAATAATCCGCCCTTTGCCCAGCTCTCGGGTCGCCAGCAGTGGCAGCTTGCCGGCCTTGACAAGGACCTCCCCCGCAGCTTCGTACTGGGCGGTGTCCGTTGGCGGCATCTCGGCCCACGGGATGCCAACAGTCAGGTAATGCTGTGCCACGGGGTGCCACTTATTCTTGGGACGCGAGCCGACCGGGCCGGAGGAAAAAGGCAGCACCGCCCAGAGCGCATCGGAGTAGTTGTTGGGGTTGACGATGATGAGACCTGTGCCGCCACGCACCTTCTCAAGTATCATCTCAACCACATCGTCGGGGAATATCTCGCCCCTCAGCCCGCTAATCAGTATTACATCCCATTCATCGCCGAGCCGCTCACGCACGATTTCCCACACGGGCGCTTCTGCCCCCTGCCTCATCGAGTAGGGACTGCTCAACCTGGGGGCTACGTAGTCCATGTCGAGGCGCTGGGCGAGTTCGATCGTCTCGCGTCCTGTCAGCATATCATTGAGTATGAGTGTCCGCAGCTTGCCGCCCGCGTAGGGCTTGGCCCACTTGATATGCGGGGTCACGATCTCCTCGGAGGGCGGGACATACTCCGGCGTCGCGTCCGCCGACGCTATCTTGTCTTCGAAGCGTTCATCCGCCCGGCCGAGAGGCTCTTGTAGAGCCGCGATTGCCATCTCCGCGCTCGGCTCGCCGACGACAACCGATGCGAAGAGGTCGGCCGCGAGCTTGTCGCCATCCATGACCTCCGCGCGGACTGCATAGGTGCCGGCTGCGGGGAGTTGCAGCTTGACCTCGTGCGCGGCGACCTCTGACGGGCTGAGGCTCGCGGCGAAGGGCTCCTCGAGGGCAGGCTCTCCATCGGGTAGCCGCCACCATGAGACCTTGACCTGCGCCTGCCACTTGTGGGGAGCGGTCAAACGGATGGTCACCGGCAGGCCCGCTTTCGCGTCTGCGGGAGCTGTCTTTTCCGGCGCTTCGATCTCGCCGACGACTTGCTCACCCGCGCCGGATACGGCTTTGAGGCCGGCGAACGGCACCAGCCATATTGTGGTCTGGGCCGCGCCGCCGTTGGGTATCTCCTCGGAGCGGTAAGCCCACTCCATCATCGCGACCTCGCCGTGCATGTAGTGGTAGAAGCACATCAGCTTACGGTGGTCCATGATGGCTGCAACGCCGGTGCCGCTCTTGCCGAGCGCCGCGCCCCAGCCACGCGCCAGGTCGTACCACCAGTACTGCCCGGAAGCGCCCGCCCCATAGGCACGCGACTGGATGCCCCGCAGTGTCGGCGCATAGTACGTGGTGGCCTCCTGCGGGCCGCCG
>JAUWOG010000564.1 GCA_030612305.1 Armatimonadota bacterium
GGTGGCATTCCCATGAGGCTGCCCAGAGGCCTCTCCGGCGACCAGGTAGTCCGGGCGCTGGAGCGCGCCGGATGGGTACACGTGCGCACGCGGGGCAGCCACATCATGCTGCAAAAGGAGGGGCGGCAATACACGCTCAGCGTTCCGCGCCACTCGGAGGTCGGCCCCGGGCTGTTGCGCGGACTGATACGCGACGCGGGCCTCAGCGTCGAGGAGTTCGCCGCTCTGCTTTGACCCCCCAGAGAACCCCGTGAGACTCCCCCCCGTCATAGGCAACCGCAACGATGAGACCAGCATGAGGCAGGTGCTGTGGCCTGTCGGCCTGCCTCAGCGGAAGACTAGCTCGCCGAATTCGTCGGGCCGGTTGAAGGAGCCACCAGGGGTCCAGGCGGCCGTCTCGCCCTTGGCCTTCTGCTGGCGGCCGCACTGCGCCGCCCATGTGTAGCCCGGCTCCGGCGGCCCGCTTGCACCGACCGCCTCGTAGGGGATGAACACCTCGACGGTCCAGGCGTCCTCGTACCGCTTTGCCTGCGCCGTCCAGGCGGCCTTGTCGCCGAAGTTGTCGCTGATGGTGCCAAGCGGATTGACGGCGAACTGGTACGTCTTCACCTGTCCCGGCAGCAGCAGGAATATCTCGACATCGTCGTCCTGGTAGAGCGGGTCGCCGCGGTCGGTCAGTTCGGCCTTCAGCTTGTTCATCTGCGACTCCTCGCACCTCATCGCCACGTAAAGCCCCGCCTTGGCATAGGCCACCCACAGGGCGGTCTTCTCGCTTGCCGGCTTCCCGCCGCGCAGCAGCGTCAACTCGGCGATGGTCGGCTCACCCTTCCATACGGGCTCACTCAAGTCACCGTCTATCTGCGGGGCGGTCTGGAGCCGGTTGATCGCCACACTCGGCACCGGGTCGGTGACCTTGAGCAGGATTTTGCCTGCCATCACAAAGCGAGCCTCATCTGAGCTGACCTGATAGGGGACACGCACCTCACCCAGGCGGGCATTCTCGGCGAGCTTGACGGTCAGAGCGCGGCTGACGACGGCCTCCGGGGCGAGAGCCAGCTCGAACTCAGCCGGCGCCATCTCCATCTTCGCCGGCGGCGCGAGCTCAATCTGCACGTCCCCTGCCTGCTGCAACCGGTTGGTGACCTCGATGCTCAGCTTCGTCTCGTGACCACGGAACACACGCTGCGGCAGAACCGCCACCGTGAGCGGTTCGGAGACCTTGACATCCACCAGCACGGAGATGACGAACGGTATGTGGCCGTACTCGCCTGTCACTTCCACCAGGTATGGCATCAGGGCGCGCGGCGGCTCGAGGGGGACGTAGAGTTGGGCGATGATATCCAGCCCCCAGCGGTCGGGCGGGTCCTTGAGGCCGGGCGTTGCCGTGCACTGCGCTTCGATGTCCTCCCACGGACAGCGCACGCGTGCATCTTCGATGGTGATGGCAACAGCTTGCAGCAGATCCAGGTCCCATCTTACTTCCAGTGTCTCCCCACGCAGGCCGTTTTCTATCACCCTTGGCCCGGATACCTGCACCTCCGTCAGCCCGGAGACCACGTAGGTCAAAGCCGCCCGCAGACGGTCGCACAGCTTCGCCAGATCCACCGGGGCTTTGGTTTCAATCGTCTGCTGCAGTTCATCTATGTGGCCATACAGCCGACGGGTCGCAAGCAGGGCCTTATCGCCGCTGAAGCCGCATGCGGTCTGCGCGAGTTGCACCGCCGCGGCAATGTCGGCCCGGTTTTGTTCGCTCAGCTCCGTGGCGAACAGTCTCTCTATCTTCCCCAGAAGCCGCTCGGCGAGTCTGAAGCCATGTTGCGCCATCTGCTCTCTCGTGCCCACCCAGAAGGCCCGCGCATTGTCAGGTTCGACTTCGCGCTTCCAACCTTTCGGCTCAACCCACCTGGTTACAGCCTGCCCCTCCAGGATGTCCACCGCGACCAGTTCCGCGTTCTCGGGTATTCCCAACGCCTGCCGGTCGAGAGTCAACTCGGTTACCTTGAGGGCCTCGGTGTCATAGTTGCGGAACGTGAAGTGCAGTTCCCCGTCAGCGAATGAGCCATAGCGCTCGACTATGATCCCTTCAGTCGCGTGCGCATAGGGCACCGGCTCCCAGCCGGCGATGGACAGCTCCTCGATGGCGGGGACATACTGGCGGAACAGGTCGCGGTACTTCTCGATGTCGCCGCCGGTCGCGCTGAGCGCGCCCACACAGGGATAGACGGCGTAGGCCAGGCCGCGCGCGAAATGCCGCCGCACGCTCGGCTCGTGCTTCTCCCCATCCCCCAGCACGCGCCAGAAGCGCCATATCTTGTGATGCGCAATCGCTCGCAGATAGCGCTCGAAGCGCTCCGGATGACCGCGATCCCACTCGTTCTCGACCATCGGCACATCCACGAAGGGCATGGTGAAGGTCTGCTCGTAGTGGTTGGCGTTGCCATAGGTCGCGACCTGGTGCTCCTGCGTCAGCGGCCACCAGGACTTGCTGTGGAAATCCCAGATCGTGTTGGGCATGGCGACCTTGAGCGTCTCCTTGCCGAAAGTGAGCGGGACATCTGTAGTGGCGAAATGCTCGCGGCGGAAGTTGAGCGCGTAGCTGTTGGCGAAGTAGCCCTCGATCGCGTCGGCGGTGACGCAGGCATCAAAGGGCCGGCGCGTGTCGTCTGCGGCATACTGCTCGAGCTTGGCGCGGGAGGTCTGGGTGGCTGTCGCCGAGACGCCGGGGTCCTCGTTGACGCGGAAGTTCAGTCCCCAGCCGGGCTTGTCGGTGCGGTTGTAGCCCTCCTGCGGG
>JAUWOG010000279.1 GCA_030612305.1 Armatimonadota bacterium
CACGGCTTCGGTGGCGGTCGTGTGGCCGCCGCCGGGCGCGCCGACAGAAGTCCCGCCGACCAGGTCGCCGTTGGGCAGCGCCTTGAGTGTGATGGTGCTATGGCCGGGCAGGAGATCCTTTTCAGCGGTGAGCAGCAGCTCTTCGCCGGTCTCCAGATTGTACATGCCGATGCCGCCGCCGCAGAGGCCGTAGCCGGCAAATCCGGCCATCATCACGGTCTTCCCGTCAGGATGCGCAAGCGCAGTGCGTGGCCGGCAGATGTCCGTGTGCCACGTGGCCAGGACACGTGGATTGCGCACATAACCAACTATGGAGGCGTCCAGTTGCGCCTGGCCGAACTCGACAGCAGACATCCCGAACCACAGGCTCGTCGTCCGGTACTTCTCAAAGGTGCTTTCCGAGCCCACTATTCTCACCGTCAGGCGGTGCTCTCCGGCCTTGAGGTTCATCGGTCCCGAGCTCTGCATTTTCCCGACCTGGTACGTCGAGCTGGTGGCCACGTAGGGCTCCCCAATCTCCTTGCCGTCGAAGAGGAACTGCGCCGTGCAATAGAGCGGGCACTCGTAGGGGATAATGTAGAGGTAGTAGTCGCCGTCGGTGGGTGCATCCAGTTTGAAATGAGCCTCAGCGCCGATCTTGTTGCCTCGCACCTGGGTGGTATGGTCGGGACTGTAATGGACGACCTCGCCGTCTTCCATTTCGGCTGCTGCCAATAGCTTGTCCGAGGACATGCCGAATTCCACGCCGTCACCTGTCGGGTTCCAGGGCTTGGCGGGATCGCACAGCCAGAGCCTGCCGCCTGCGTACTCAGCGCCTATGACGAAGTCGCCCTGGCTGGCGATGGCGCAGAAGTTGCCGCCACCGATGGCAGGGACGCCGCCGTGGTCGGTGACTTCGTCGGTCGCCGGGTCATAGGTGAAGTAGTGCATCGGATGGCATGAGGAGCCATGCACCTTGCCGTCAGGTCCGGCGGCGAGACTGGTGAGGGATGCGCCGACGCTCTCATAGTCGAAGGTGATGGTCTTTGTCTCTTTGGTCTCGGGGTTATGGACCTTGAGGTAACGGTCCGGCATTGAATACGCGGTTACTCTGCGGCCGTCGGGGAGGCCGAACGTGGTATTGCCCCAGCCGATGTTGCCGACGGGCTTTGCGGCTGCTTTCTCGGCCTTCTCAATCGGCTCAGCCTTGCCCTCGAAGAGGCGGTAGTACCGGCCGTTGGCGCTGCCGTAAACCTTCCCATCCTGGCCGGCATAGACGCTCCCGGTGCCGTGGACGCGCTGGTCCTCGTCAATCATCTGCGTCATCTCGTCGGTCGCCGGGTTGCAGGCCACGAGGTTGCACCTGGCCGTGCCAATGCCGCCATAGACCCAGCCGGAGCTGTCCACTGCGAGGGTGTTGAGGTAGTGCTCGGCCTTGTCCATCTGGCCGTGGTCTTTCAATTCCCGTGTTTCCGGGTTGAATGAGACCAAGTGCGCGTTGGGGCCGCCGCCGGCCCAGATGACACCATCCGGCCCCTCAGTGAAGCCGATGTAGTAGCTATCCTTCCCCTCGGGCACGGCGTGGAAGGTCCACTCCCGGGCCGTGGGGTCGAACTCCATGAACATCGCGCCATGGCAGATGTAGAACTTGTTGTTGCTCGCCATGATCGAGCCGTAGGGATACGAGCCGGGCACGCCCTCGGGCATGAAGAACTGCGTGGTCTCCTCGGTGTCAATGTCGGTGACGAGGAGGAAGTCCATGGCGTTGCCGAGCACGAGGTAGTGGTCGTTATCATCGTGGCCGTTACCGGCCTTGCAGGCGACGACGCCACGGCTTTCCTGCGCCGGTGCGGCGACGCCGTGGTCTCTGGGCGCGGGGGCCTTGGCATCCTGAGCCGCACAGTACATGGCGGCGGTCACGAGGGCGCCTATCAGCAGAATTCTTATCATCAAATCCATGTCCAAATCACTCCCTGTCACTTCATTGGTATTCTGCGTACTTCAGTCCACCTTCGCGCTCCAGAGGTGGGAGCCGATGGCGAAATAGACGCGGCCAGTGACGACCGCGATACCGGCGGTCGCGTTGGCCGGCGGCTCGGCGATCTTCTCCACCTCAAAGCTCCCCGACTTGACTCTCAATATGGCCTTCGTGTAAACGAGGTAGATGTTGCCATCAGGGCCACAGGCCATACCGTTGACAGTACGGCCGCCGTATTCGCTCAGCGGTGCGGTATGGAGTACTCCCTTCTCCTGCGGGTCGAAGACGAAGAGAGTGCTCCCCGCGATGCCATAGATAAGCCCGTCAGAGCCCTTCTTCAGCAGGCCGATTTCGGTAGCGTTGACTGGCGCCGGCGTCTGCCAACTGATCTTCTTCGTCTTCCAGTCCAGGATGAAAAGCACGGCGGTCTTGGCGCCGGCGGTGGTGCCATGCCCGCCCGATACCGAGGTGCCGCACACGATGGCGCCGTTCTCCAGCGGAGCCATCGCCATGATGGAGTGGCCGGGGACGAGGTCCTCATGCTTCAGCAGCAGCTCTTCATCAGTCTCGATATTGTAGATGCCGATGCCGCCGCCGATGTAGCCGTAGCCGGGCTTGCCGGAGATCATGACATGCTTGCCGTCAGGATGAGCGGCGGCACCCCAGGGGACATTGATGTCAGGTGAGTAAACGGCGGCCAGATACGGGTTGGCTCGCTCGGCCTTGCGGATGGCCTCGTCAGGCTTCTTCTGCGTCAGGGCGATGGTGCTGATGCCGATCCAGGGGTTGCCGGCCTCCGCCTTGATGGTCTTGACGCTGATACGGTGCTTGCCCGCCTTGAGTGCAAATGGGCCTGTTACCTGGTGCGGCCCGGGCTCGACGACCTTGGCGCAGCCTTCGTAGGGCTCGCCGACAGCCTTGCCGTCAAGGGAGAACTCGACGGTGCAGTAGCCGGGCGACTTGTAGAGGGCGATGATGAGGTAGTAGTCGCCGTCGGCTTCAACCGGGATGTCGAAGTGTATCTCTCCGCCATAGTCATCGGCCCGGAAGAGCACGATATCGTAGCTGCTGAGGTAGTCTATCTTGCCCGCGTCAGTCGAGGCAAGCTTGGTTAGGGCTTCAGCGCCGATGCCGCCGGCGACAGTGCCGGATATCGCTCCCATGTGCCAGGGCTTGGTGGTGTCGTAGATATAGAGTCTGCCGCCGCCGTAGTGGCCGCCGATGACGTACTTGCCCTGGACGGCATAGCCCTTGACGGCGATAGCGCCCTCGCGATGGTGTGGCACGCCCTCAGCGGGATCCAGGACGAAGTTGCGGGAGGGATGGGCGGAGTTGCCATAGACCTTCCCATCGGGGCCAGCGGTGATGACCCGGATGGTGCTGCCTTCGGATTCGTACTCTATCTCGATGCGCCTGGTCTCCTTGGTGGCCGGATCGTAGATGTCAAGCCGGCGGTTGACGAGGTCGTACTTGGTGAGTTTGCGGCCGTCGGGGAAGGTGCCGCTCTTCTGGCCCCAGCCGATGTCGCCGGAGGGCTCCTGCGCGACCACGTCGCCTGCTTCGATGACCTCAGCTTTGCCATCGAAGAGCCGGTAGTTCACGACGCCACCCTTGAGTGTCGCCTTGCCATAGACCTTCCCGTCCGTGCCGCGATAGACGGAGGCGCTCCCGACTTTGCGCTGGTCCTCGTCGGGTATCTGTATCTTCTCGCCGGTCTCGGGGTTGTATGCCACGATGTTGCCAAGCTGCGTGCCGATGCCGCCATACACCCAGCCGGCGTCATCAACGGCGAGCAGGGAGAGGTACTTCTGGGCTTCGTCGAGGCGCCCGTGGGCCTTCGTCTCCTTCGTATCGGGGTCGAAGGAGATGAGACCTGCCCGATACACGTCCCCGCCCCAGATCGTGCCGTCGGGGGCTTCGATTATGCGCAGGTAGGCGCTGGCATCAGGTGAGGGGACGCCGTGCCAGGACCAGTCACGGGTCGTGGGGTCGAACTCGAGCAGGTGTCTGCCGGCAGCGGTGTAGAACTTGCCGGTCTTCGCCAGGACTGAGCCGTAGGGGGCCGAGTTGGACACGCCCTCGGGATACCAGACCTGAGTTGATTCCCCGCTGTCAATGTCAGTGACCAGTATCCAGCCGCGAGGGCTCATGTCGAGGCTGCAGCAGATGGCCAGGGACTTGCCGTTAGCGTCCTCAGTGGCCACGGCACCTCGGCTTTCCGCCAGCGGGACGGCAACGCCGTGGTCAATCAGCGTGTCGTCTTTCTGCTGGGCATAGACCGGCCCCAGCACGAAGCACATCATCAGGAACATCATCGTCAGGCACACCTTAGCTCCAACAACCATCATCGCATCATCTTGCATGATACGTACCGCCTTTCAGATGAGCTTTGTCGGCATTTCCTCGAGGGACGCTCCAAGCCTTCGGACCGCAGGGCCCTCATGCCCTTAGAGATCCGGGACCTTGTAGCTCCATACGTGTGAGTTGCCGGCAAAGCATAGCAGCCCATTGACCAGCGCACCGCCGGCGGTTATGTTCACCGGCGTATCAGCCAGCTTCTCGTGCTCGAAGGTGCCCGGCGTTATCCTGACTATGGCCGCGCCCAGCATCGCGTAGAGTTTGCCGTCCGGCCCCGCCTGCAGCGCATGACGCGG
>JAUWOG010000311.1 GCA_030612305.1 Armatimonadota bacterium
AACGGCTCGGAGAAGATGTTTTCATCCTGCCACAGGCCAGTGCAGCCGGCGATCAATCGCCCCACCCGCTGCTGCACAAGGCGGAGGAAGAGCGGATGTTGGAGCTACGGGGAACAAGCCGCCGCGAAGAAATCGGGCGCCGCATCGCCAACGCGGTTGAGGATGTCCTGCCACTGGCACGCAAGGACGCGCGGGAGCGCTTGCCGCTGCGGCATATTGTTGAGGAGGTGCCGGTGGCGCGGTTGATGATCACTGATGATGACCTGGAAATGGTGGAGAAGGATCTGGCGCAGGCGGAGGCGGAGGTGCCTGTAGATGCACGCGCGGCCTCCATCCGTCACGTCTGCATCGCGCGCTGTCACCGCGTCATGGCCCGTTACGAGGCGCAGCAGGAGCAGTCATCTATGATGGAGGAAGTACACGCCATCCGGCTGGGTGATATCGCATTTGCCACCAACCGGTTTGAGTTCTATCTGGACTATGGAGTGCGAATTGAGGCACGGAGTCCGGCGCAACAGACTTTTGTAGTGCAGTTGACCAGCGGCGGGAAGTACACCGGCACCTACCTGCCGACGGCACGCTCGCTGGCCGGGGGCAGCTATGGGGCCGGGCCGTACTCCAACGAGGTCGGCCCGGAGGGCGGTCAGCAATTGGTCGAACACACACTGCGGATGCTCAATGAGCTTTGGCCGGAGCCGAATGAAGAATCAAGCTAATCGAGGAAGGGCTGAGAAGATGAAGATATCCATGATGACATACACGATGGCGCGCGGGCTGAAGGAAGGCGAGCAGTTTGACGCCAGGGGCCTGTGCGAGTTCACCCGGGAACTCGAGCTGGACAGCGTGGACTGGGTGTCAACGTATCACTACGCACCAGCCGAAATCCGCGAGCTGATGAATGACTACGGACTCAAGACCGCCGCTCACACCTTCTCCTGCGACCTCAACTTCCCCACCTCGGCAGAGCGCGCCGCAGGCTATGACATCTTCAAGCGGGGCATCGAGACGGCGGTGATACTTGGCACCGACATCATCATGCTGCCGACCGGCGGGAAAAATGGATTCACCCGCGACGAGGCCCGCGACAATTACCTCTCCGGCCTCGAAGAAGTAATCAGCTTCGCCGACGATGCCGGGGTCACTGTCACCGTCGAGAACTTCACCCACTACTTGAGCCCGTTCATCACCTCGACCGACATGAAGCTGGCCATCGCGCGCATCCCACAGTTGCGTGTCACCTTCGATAATGGGAACGTCACCACCGGCGGCGAAACCGCGGCCAAGGGCTTCAACAACAACGCCCAGTACATCGTCCATGCACACTTCAAGGACTGGAAGATATGCTCGCCGGATGAGAAGAGCGTAATGCGTTTCCTTGACGGCAAATGCCGACACGCGGTGCTCGTGGGCGACGGTGATGTGGACCAGCTCGGCGGCTTGAGGGCGATGGCTGACTACGGCTACGAGGGCTGCATCAACTTCGAGTACGAGGGGAATGAACTGAGCCCGCGCGAGGCGACGGTTGAGGGCGTGCGGCGGATGCGGGAGTGGATGGCGGAGGTGCAGTGAGCCGGCCGCACGTGTCCGTGAGTTGTGAGGCGGCAAGATGGGAATGACGATGATGGCGCCCGGTTGAGAATGAGCCGGGCGCCATCTCTGTGCTGCCGGCTATGTCAAACGCCGCAGCGCTCTCAGCTCCGGCGGCGTCTGAGTAGTCCTGCGGCGAGGAGACCGGCGAGCGCGAAGAGCAACAGGCGCGCACGGTTGCGCGGCTGGTGTGTCAGTTCCGGCTGCGTCCGGTCGAGGCGACCCTGGCCGGGTGTCGTCTGTGCGCTGCCCAGCGTCTTGAGCTCTTCGGCGGTCAGTTTCGTCTTACCCTCGTCGCCGATTTCGATGAGCCGGCCGTTGAGCATGATGAGGACCTTGTCGCCGACTGCCAGCTGGCTGTTGACCTGCGGGAAGGCGCGGCTGAGCTGGAAGTATGCCTCGGAGTAGGCCAGCACCTGCAGCTCGACCTTCTGGTCGGGCTGATAGCGGGTATCTTCCCAGCGTCCGGCCCGCTGGATATAACCGCGCTGGCCGACATTGCGGACGTTGGCGATGCGCCGGCGCTCGCCTTCGGCATCCAGATAAGTATTGGTCGCTGCCGCGTTTTTCTGCTGCTGCATGACCTGAGCATTCTGGGCGCGCGAGGTGGCACCGGCTCCCTTGGGGGCGGCGTATGCTCTGTCCATGATTCTGCCGGCCCGACCGGATGCTTCTTCGACGGTTACCGCCTTGTCTTCGTCGGCGAGGAATGCTGTATACTCGGTCAGTATTCCGTACTCCATGCTGAGCTTGACGATTTCGTCAACCAGCTCCTTGCTCTCCCCGTGCAAGCGGATCTGGTCGAGCAGATAGCCGATCTTGCGGGAGGCCCAGAGCGTGGCGATGTAGTCGGTGTTGGTGCGCTTCTCGGGGAGGTCGCAGGAAAGCTCGAAGGTCTTCGAGCCGGCGGCGGTGCCGCCATTGAGTGTGATGGTCGTGCGACCGGCGCTCGCGGCCTTGTAGCGGCCGAAGACCTCCAACTGCGAGCCGTGGAAGAGGTCCGGCAACTGGCGCGGGAAGGTATCGTAGGTCTCTGCGCTGCCGTAGGCGATATTGATCTGCGTGAGCAGCGGCCGGGCGATCTTGGCGAAGAAACTCGACACCTTCACCTCGATGTCCTCACTGGGGCGCACGTAGGTTGTGAGGCCGCCGTTGTCCTGCGCCAGCTTGTCGAGCAGATTGGTGTTGACGTCATAGCCGACGCCGAAGACGAAGAGCCGCGTCGTGCCGCTGACCTTGGCGGCTTCCTCGGCAGTGTTCTTGACTATCTGCGCGTTATTGGTCTCCCCCACCGTCGGCTCGCCATCAGTGAGGAAGCAGAGGTAGTTGACCTGGCCGCTGAGGCGGCGCTGCAAGGCCGTTCGCAGAGCGGTGTCTATGTCGGTGCCGCCTCGGGCCTCGAATCTACTGATGAACTTGCGCGCCTCGCTGACCCAGTTCGCGTCTGCCGGCACCAGCTCGCCCGCGAACTCGACGATGCTGTCGCTGAAGGCCACAATGTCAAAGCGGTCCTGAGGGTTGAGGCTGTTGACGCAGAAGGTGAGCGCGTCCTTGGCCTGCTCGATCTTCTGCCCGCTCATGCTGCCCGAGGTGTCGAGCACAAAGCAGATGTTCTTGGATACTACTTCTTCGGTCGCTTGCTCGACGGTCGGCGCAGCGAGGAGCAGGTAGAAGCCGTCCTTGCCCGGCTCCTTGAAGGTGATGACACTGAGGCCGATCGGGTCCTGCGCGACGTTGTAGTAGAGCAGTATGTCGCGGTCCGGCAGCGTGTTTTTCTCTTCGTAGGAGATGCGGACATGCCGGTCGGTGAGCTTGTTGACGGCGATGTCATGGCTGGGCGAATAGACGCTGCCCACCGGCTGGCGCGCGTGGATGTCGGCGATGAAGACCACGCTCTCGATGGGGCGATGCGAAAGCCCCTCGGGGCTGAGCGGATAGACGTAGCCGATGAGGCCGCTGTCGGCATGGAGCAGTTCGGTGTAGCGGATTTCGATGCGCCGCTCGCCGCCCGCAGGTATCGGGTAGATCCTGGCCTGATACATGCCCTCGCCGGCGTAGGTGAGGATGGCGGGGTCCTTGCGGCGGCGGACGATGTCCTCGTAGATGCGCTGGGCGTCGTCCTTGTCGAGCAGGCGCGCCGTTATCTCCTTGCCATCGGCATGGAGCGTGAACTTCTGAACCACGGCGCCGGCCGGGAGCGGGAAGATGTAGGTCGCCTCCATCTCGCGGCGGCTCTCATTGATGAACACCTGGTCCACATACGTTGTCGCCACCTGGTCATTGATGTCGCACTTGACATGGTGATACTTGACCGTGAAGTACGGCTCGTCGGGAATGATGTGTGACACCGGTCCCGGAATCAGCATCCCATCTGCGAACGCTGAACCCATCGCCGTCAGAATGACCACTACCGCCAGCAACAGACTCCGTTTGCCCATACGGCTCACCTCCTGCGCTTGGCAACTATGCTATGTAGTTGGACGTAGCAGGGGGCCTGGAAGTTCCCTTGTCGCGGCTGCGGCACGGCGACGAATCCGGATTCATCGGGCAGGCCTGTGCGCGTGGGATGGCGAAGAAGCATCAGAAGGTGCGATACTGACCTCAGCGCGTGCGGACCGCGCGAGGTGACAGCCGGAGGAAAAGGGATGAAGATACTGGTGGCGTACGAGACAGGGCACGGCTCGACCGAGGAGACTGCCGAGGCGATAGCGGAGGTAATGCGCGAGGCAGGCTCGGAAGTGGAGGTGACGCGGTGCCGGAAGGTGGAGGACGTGTCGGCCTATGACGCGGTAGTGGTCGGCGCGCCGATATGGTACGAGAAGTGGCTGGCACCGGCGGCCAAGTTCCTGAAGCAGAA
>JAUWOG010000290.1 GCA_030612305.1 Armatimonadota bacterium
GCCGCACTCGGTGTCGTGCTCGGCCTCGCAGTCGCGCTCCTTGCGACTGCGCCACTAGGCAACACTGGCCTCGGCATCCCCCTGCGCATACTCGCCAGCGTCATCGGTGTGATACTCGGCGTCGGCTTCACCATGAGTGCCAAGCGCCAGGTCATATTCATCTTCCCCAGTCTCGCCACCACCACCGACCAGGACGAGACCATTCCCGTCCAACTCAAGATGCTGGACACTAACATCATCATAGACGGTCGCATTTCCGACATCGTCAGCACCGGCTTCCTCGAGGGCCCCATCCTCATCCCCCAGTTCATCCTCCAGGAACTCCGCCATATTGCCGACTCAGGCGACGAACTCAAACGTGCACGCGGACGCCGAGGCCTCGACATGCTCAATCAGCTCAAAGCCCTCAGCTCCTCCGACGTCCGCGTATATGACGACTACCCCCCGGAAGAGGAACACATCGAAGTCGACGCCCGACTGGTCAAAATTGCCAAGCTGAAGCACGCGACCATCATCACCAACGACTATTCCATCAACGAGATGGCCAAGCTCCAGGCCGTGCCTGTTATCAACGTCAACGAGCTCGCCGCGGCGCTCAAGCCCGTCTATCTCCCCGGCGAGGACACTGCCGTTACCATAGTCAAAGAGGGCAAAGAGCCCGGCCAGGGAGTCGCATACCTCGAAGACGGCACCATGGTCGTCGTCGAAGATGCGAAGAGTCTGGTCGGCGAGACCGTGCTTGTCCGCGTGACCAGTTCACTCCAGACGGCCGCCGGCAAGATGATATTCGCCGACCTCGTGCGCGACTCCGCCAGCGGCTCCGGCAATAGCTCCAGCAGCAGTTCCAGCAGCAGTTCCCGTAGCGACTCCCGTGGCGGCTCCGGCGGAAGGGGTCAGAAGAGAAGGTCGTGACGCAGACGGTATCCGCCCTCATAGTAGCTGCTGGAAGAGGCCGGCGCTTTGGCGGCTCGCTCCCCAAGGTCTTCCTTGACCTCTGCGGCGAGCCGATCTTTGTATGGTCCTTGCGTGCCTTTGCCCGCGTCCCTCAGGTCTCGCGCATCGTCCTCGTAGTCCCCGAAGACCACCTGTCCCTCGCCACCAACATCTCTCGCGAGCAGCAACTCGACACGCCCTGGCAGGTCATCGCCGGCGGCGAGCGCAGGCAGGACTCGGTTCGCGCCGGCCTCCGCGCCATGGCCGAAGATCCGCCAGACATTGTCGCCATTCACGACGGCGCCAGGCCTCTTGTCACCCCCGAGATCATTGCAGAGAGCATAAGTGTCTGCGCCGAACACCACGCTGCCATCGCTTGCGTGCCACTCACCGATACTGTCAAATCCTTCGCCGACGACCCCGACACGAGTCCTGAGCGACAGCCATCCTCCCTGCCGGGATCCCCCGTTCTCTCGGTCGTCGAGACACTCGACCGCTCGAAGTTGCGCGCCCTCCAGACCCCACAGCCCTGTGACTATCCCCTCATTGTCGCCGCCCATGACGCCGCTATTCGTCTCGACCTCGAAGTCACCGACGACGCCTCCGTAGTCGAGGCCTACGGACACCCGGTAGTCGCCTCGGTCGGCTCGAGGGACAATATCAAGGTGACACAGCTCGAGGACCTTGCCCAGGCCGCCTGGCTGATGGGGCGGCGACGCGGCGCGGCGACTTCGTCCCCGATACGCATCGGTCACGGCTACGACCTCCACCGCCTCGCCCCTGGCCGCCCACTCATCCTCTGCGGCATTGAGCTCCCCCACGACGCTGGCCTGCTCGGCCATTCCGACGCCGATGTCGCGCTGCACGCCGTAGCCGACGCGATCCTCGGCGCGGCCGCTCTCGGCGACATCGGCCAGTACTTCCCTGATACCGACCCCCGGTACGAGAACGCGCACAGCGCCGATCTCCTCGCCGAAGTTGTCGCGATGGCGGCTGACGCCGGCTGGAGCATCGGCAACATTGACCTCACGATCATCGCCGAGCAGCCCAAGCTCTCGCCACATCGCCACGACATGATTCATTCTCTGGCGGCGATACTTGGGGTGCCGCCTTCATCCATCAGCGTGAAGGCTACAACGAACGAGGGCCTTGGCCCGACTGGCCGGGCGGAGGCGATCGCTTGCCACGCCGTCGCCGCCCTCATCCCGAACGAGGAGCCCACCTCCTGACCAGCCGCCACCATCCGCCGTCGCCATCCGCCGTTCCGGTCTGCCTTTGCCATTTGCCTTTGTCCTATGCCGTTTGGAGGATAGGCGTCCTCGCCTGTCAATGCAGTTTATGAATGCCGGCCGTATGCCGTCTGCCTTTGCCGTCCGCCTTTGCCGTCCGCCTTTGCCGTCCCCTCTCCCCATGAGGCCGCTCCGCGTCCTCCGGAGGGGGGAATTAAAGGGGTGAGGGGCCGTTACCGTTGCCGTCCCGGAGAGGGGCGGGAATGAGGCGGCGACCCACACAACAACCGGAGGCTCAACATGACCAAGCTAGCTTTGCACGGTGGCACACCTGTTCGCACCGAGGGTACCAACGCACACTGGCCCGCATGGGACGAGCGCGAGAAGCAGGCCCTTGCCGACGTCATTGATTCCGGCACTGCCCAGTACGGCATCGGGGAGCATGGCGTCAGGTTCGAGGAGGAGCTCGCCGACTGGATGGGCTGCAAGTACGCCCGCTGCACCATCAACGGAACTGAGACGATGGTGATGGCGCTGAAGGCGGGCGGCATCGGTCCTGGCGACGAGGTCATCATGCCCTGCATGACGTTTGTTGCCTGCCCGCTTGCCGTCTGGCTGACACAGGCCGTCCCGGTCCTCGCCGACGTCAGCACACACAACCTTGCGCTCGACCCTCAGGATGTCGAGGCGAATATCACCGAGAACACGAAAGCCATCATGGCTGTCAGTCTTGCCGGGGTCCCCTGCGACATGGATGCCATGCTGGACATCTGCGAGCGGCACGACCTCTTTCTGCTCGAAGACGTCGCCCAGTCTCAGGGCTCCGAATGGCGCGGCAAGAAGCTCGGCGCCATCGGCGACATCGGCTCGCTCAGTTTCCATGGCGCCAAGACGATGACCTCAGGCGACGGCGGCGCGATTGTCACTGACAGCAAGGAGCTCGCGGATTTCTGCCAGTCCTACCGGCAGTTCGGCAGCCCGTTCGAGGGCAGCGAGCATGACTGCACGGTTGCCGGCGGCAACTACCGCATGAGCGAGTTCGTCGCCGCCGTCTGCCGCGTCCAGCTCACCAAGGTCCATGACCTCATTGACAAGCGCAACCACAGCGCACGCATACTCGATGAGATGCTCGCCGACGTCCCGATGGTCGCGCCGCTGCAATTTCCCGAGCAGGTCACGAGGCGCAGCTATCTCGGCTACGCCATGCACTACGACCAGGCGGCCGCTCGCGGCGTCCACCGCAGCGTCTTCCTCAAGGCCACTGCTGCAGAGGGTGTCGGCATCGGCGGCATCTACAATGCCACTATCAATCACCTGTCACCACTCGGCGGCCCACTTCGCGAGCGCGACCGGGCCCGCGTCATCGGCCGCCAGATTGACTATCCCGCCCAGACGTTCCCGCAAGCCGACGACCTCATCCGGAACACTCTGATGACCATCCACCAGAGCTGGCTGCTGAGTGACGAGCGGGCGGTCCGCGACCTGGGCACTGCCATGCAGAAGGTCGCCGAGCACATCGCCGACCTCGAGGACGCCCCCTCACCATAGCCTCCTCGCCTTACGCCCTGCCTTCGCCGACCTCGAGGACACCCCCTCACCATGGCCTTCACAACCCGCATCCCCTCCCTGCGTGGGCACCCACACCACGGGTGTGGGTCAGGCTTTCAGCCTGCCGCCGTTCCCCTTTGCCGCTCTCGTCTTCAGACCTTCCCCCCCGCACGGAATCCACAACCTCCTCATCCCCTCTCCTCCTCGCGTAGGTCGGGCTAACCGCGGCGTCATCTGCCGCCTCTGAATACTATCGCTTCCGCTACTGACGCCAATTATGGCATAACCGTACCTTGACATCGCCCGCCCCCGCTATACTCTATCAGACAGTTTTGCAGCAGTCTCAGAGAATGTGCTAAACTATAGACTAGAGATTAACGGATGACGCAGGGAGGAGTATCTTCACCATGTCCGAGGCGACAGAGATGCGTCAGAAACTGGTGTTGGTGCTTGGGAAGGTCAGGAAAGCAATCAATCGCGCCCGCGACAAGAAAGGGCAGATAAGCGAGGCACAGACCAAGGTGTCTCTGATCAACCCTATATTGGAGGGTCTTGGGTGGGACACGGCAGACATGGATGAAGTGTCCCTGGAGTACAAGCACAAGCCGCAGGATAACCCTGTTGACTACGCCCTATTCTTGCAGCGATCTCCCTGCCTCTTTGTAGAGGCCAAATCCCTTGATACGAACCTCGATGACCACAAATGGCGGTCTCAAGCGGTCAATTACGCGAACGCCGCAGGCGTTAGGTGGTGTGTCTTGACTGATGGTGACAATACATTTAAGAGTGGTGTAAGAGGTAATCAAAAAATCTTGAAAGACCTTTTAGAACAAGAAGTAAA
>JAUWOG010000571.1 GCA_030612305.1 Armatimonadota bacterium
AGCCGCCCGAACCCCCGGTCCGCATCGCCCACCCACTGATAGTTCCATCCGCCGGTCGGCAAGTGCCCATGGACACTCTCATGGGCCATACATGCCAAGCTGATCTGATGGAGGTTGTTCCGGCAGCTAATCTCTCGGGCCGCCTCCCGGGCGCCCATCACCGCGGGAATCATCAACTGCAATAGCAGCGAAATGATCCCTATTACGACCAGCAATTCAATCAGTGTGAAACCTCGCTTGCCCATCTTCATTCCTCCCATTCCTTGTATCTTCGCTACATGATTACATCCTCGCACAATCAATATACCATTCATCCACTGACTCCGCAAGTCCTGCGAATCCTTCTTCCTCCGGCAAAGGGAACAACACCACCGAAGAGGAAATGATACGCACAACGTGTCACACCTCGGAGAACTCAGGAGGCAGGCTCATGGTAGGTCAATGGATGCGGCTCAACAGGCTCTTCTCGCAGGGAACACGTGCGGTCGTCGTGTCCGCTACCGATGACGAATTCATCGGTTCACCGGGGATGCTGATGGCGGTGCCTGAGGTGACGCGCGACCTCGCCGAAGCCGATGCCATCGTCCTCAGCCCCGGTCTCTTGCGCCATTGCGGCCATGCCTTCGACTATCGTGGCGCGCCGCTGGCCATCGTCCGCCTTGACTGGCACACAACGTGCTGCACTGCCGCCAACTATGACCGTGCCGGCTCCGCCGAGGTGGTCTCCCCCCGCAGAGCTCTGGCGATGGGAGCAGACCTCGCGATAGCGACGCTCAGCCTCACGCAGACCGATGCCGCCGCGGACACCGCCGACATTGCGATGTTCAGCCGCTTCGCGCATGAGAAACGCGAGTGTGGCCTGCCACTCATCGGCGAGCTTCACCCTCCCGGCGCAGCCAACATGGTCGCCGAGCAGCTATTCGAGCAAGTCCATATCGGGTGCCGCATTCTGGCCGAACTCGGCGCGGACGCCGTCATCGGCATCTTCACAGGCGAGCGCTTCGCCGAGACTGTCGCCGCCTGTCCGGTGCCCGTGCTGGCCACGATCCAGAACCCCGCCATCGAGCAGCGAGACGCCCTCCAGTTGGCATACCAGGCGGTCAAAGCCGGAGCCAGAGGCGTCGTATTCGGGCGACAGGCGACCGGCGCGCCGAACCGGCCTGCCTTCCTCGCCGCGCTCAACGCCGTAGTCAAGGAAGAAATGGACCCCGACGCCGCCGCCGAGGAGTTCACGATCAGGTAGCATCGCCACATCAGCGTTGCCATTTCTATTGCCAAGGAGGGAGGATGGAATCATGAAAGCCTCAGGATGGCGCGGCGGGACAAGGGACAAGTCCTCTGCGGCAGGCTACGGAATCAGGATAAGCCACAGAGACAGGGATGCTCACTTCGACAGAAACTGGACCACCGTAATGGTGCAACTTGAGGGAGGCCCGGAGGTCCGCGCGAACATCACTCCGTCTTTCTGGCGAGGCTGCAGCGAGTTGCGCTCAAAGCACATAGGGAGATGGATGCTCGACCTGAGCCTGGCTCCCTGGCCGAAGGGCGACCCGCCCAAGTTCGAGCTGCAGCCCGCAGGAGATGCAACCTTCAAGCTCCGCCCGCGCAAGTAGAAAATGCGCGATACTCGCATATTCGTCTGCAATATCCCCTCCGCAGGGCGGTGACACCGATGCACAAGGACCTGGCAGTCGTCTTCGATTGTGGCTCGACGAATCTCACCGTAGTAGCGGTAGATGCTGCGGGGCGAATCGTGAGCGATTCGTCAGTGCCCAATGAGCCCATCCATCAGCCGGACAAGCCCGACGACTACTCGATATGGGATGTGGAGGAACTCTGGGACCGTCTGGCGACGGCCTGCGGGCGCTGCATCGAGGGCATAGACACCGACCGGCTCTGTGCGGTGACGGTGACGACATGGGGAGCCGACGGCGCGCCCGTAGCCGCCGACGGCCGGCTTCTCTACCCGCCGATTTCCTGGCAGGACGGCCGCACCCATGACCTCGCCGACCAGGTCGAGCAGGACATTGATCCCTGGCGCATCTATCAGCTTTCCGGCTATCAGGTGATCAGCTTCAATTCGCTGCTGAAGCTGCGCTGGCTGCGGGACAACGAGCCGGAGGTCCTCGACCGCGCCGAGAATTGGCTGATGATGCCGGGTATCTTCGGGATGCTGCTGTCGGGCGAGGCCTCGCTGGACCCGACGGCGGCAGGCACGATGATGGCGATGGATATGGCGAATCGTGCGCTGTCCGACGAGCTACTGGAGTGGGCCGGTGTGGAGGTCGGGCTCTTCCCCGACCTCTCCGAGCCGGGACGCATCATCGGCGGCGTCACCGCGCAGGCCGCAGAACGCACCGGACTCCCGCAGGGCCTGCCGGTCGTAGCCGCCGGCCATGACACCCAGTTCGCCGCCGTCGGCTCCGGCGCTGCTCCCGCCGAGGTGATACTCAGCAGCGGGACCTGGGAGATCCTGATGCTGCGGGCCTCGGAGTACCGGGCTACCGAGCAGGATTTCGCCGACGGGCTGCTCATCGAGGCCGATGCCGAAGCCGGCAGGTACAATCCGCAACTGCTGATGATGGGCTCCGGGGTCATCGAATGGCTCCGCGACCAGTTCTTCACCGACGTGTCAGGTCGCGAGGCCGGCTATGGCGAGATGGTCGCGGCGGCAGAGGCTATCCCACCCGGCTCCGACGGCGTCACCGTCATTCCCAGCTTCGTCTCCGACACCGG
>JAUWOG010000748.1 GCA_030612305.1 Armatimonadota bacterium
CGCCTCGGCCTTGCTCCGATTTCCCCCAGAGCCCCTTCCTCCCCGCCAACCCCGATCCCCGTCCTCCCGTCTCGCCCCGCCGTTGCCTTGCACCGAGAGGCTCGGCTATACTCGAATATCTCAGGGCCATACCGCCGCTCATGTATCATGCGCGGCCACATCTTGTTCGCTAGTGTTCGCGGCCCGGGCCCGAGTTTCCTGCCCGCGCCACACTATTCCGCCACCGGGGGTATCCGCCGTGACCAGAGAGCAACCCGGCCTCACCAATACCGAACTGGCGGCGTTCTGCCGTCAGTTCGCCAGCCTCATGCACGCACAGATCAACATCCTCGACATCTTCGACGCTGTCAAGGAGCAGGCCGATGACCCGCTCCTCCGCGAGATCATTGACCAGGTCCGGACGGACGTCGAGAACGGCCGCACCCTGGCCACCTCCTTCGGGCGCTACCCCAACTGCTTCTCGCCCTTCTTCATCTCCATGATCCGACAGGGCGAGCTCGAAGGCGAACTCGACGTCGTCCTCGAAGACCTCGCCAACCATTTCGCCAGCCGCATAGATGACACTTCTGACGTCACTGAGCGCGGCGTCTCCGAGATGGACTGGGAACGTGCGGCAACGCTATTCCACTGGGTTTTCATCTGGACGATCGCGCTCGCCGCCGTTTGCGCACTCGGCGCCGGCGTCATCTGGTATGGCACTGCGGAGCTCGGCATCCCCGGCCCTCCCGGGCCCTACGTCCTCGCCTTTGTCGGTGTCGTCCTCGTCCTCGGCGTCATCCTCTTCGCACGCGGCAGACGCAGGCTATAGCCGCCCGCGACCCAGGCTCTCCATTTGCCATCTCAGCCATTCTGTGCTACCATACCGCCCCAACAACGAGAGCATCCGCCAAAGGCTGTGAAAGGGACCAGTAAACTCCGACCAGTGCTCTACAGAGAGCCGCGTTGCTGAGATGCGGCGGGCACCCGGACGTGAAGATCGCCCTCGAGCCGCAGACTGAAAGGGTTCGGCACCGAGCCGCGCCCGACTAAGCCTTGCCGGTCGTTTCCACCGTTACCCGGAAAGAGGCATCGGCCTGACGCCCGTGCCTGCGAGAGCCGCTTCGGGGGTGCAGCAACTGCGCCCGCCGAAGAAACAGAGTGGTACCGCGGACTACACGATCCGTCTCTGCAAAGGGGCGGCTTCTTTGCTTCTACGGCCCGCCCTTGACTTGTCAACACGCTGTTGATAGCATATACGACCAATCGCCGGCCCCAGGAGCCCAGTGATGGACTACCGCGAGACACTCAATCTGCTCCAGACTGATTTCCCTCTGCGCGCCAACCTCGCCAGGCGCGAGCCGGAAATCGTTGCGTTCTGGGATGACATGGACATCTACGCCCGCGTCCGCGAGTTCCGCGCCGGCGCGCCAAGGTACGTCCTCCACGACGGGCCGCCCTACGCCAATGGCAACATCCATCTCGGCCAGGCGCTCAACAAAATCCTCAAGGACATGACTGTCAAGTACAAGACCATGCGCGGCTTCGACAGTCCCTACCTCCCCGGTTGGGACACTCAGGGCCTCCCCACTGAGCAGAGCGTCGCACGCGAGCAGGGCCTCACCCGCCACGATGTCTCGGTCCT
>JAUWOG010000635.1 GCA_030612305.1 Armatimonadota bacterium
CAGATGGTGGTGCGCCTGCGGGGCGGCGCAGGCGGCGGCGGGCGCGCCCGCGCGGCGCGCTTGGGAGCAGAGAAGGGGGAAGAGCCACGCCCGGGTTATGATCCGGGGCTCCTCCGGATGCTCGGCACGATGGCGCTCAAGCTCCGCGAGAAGCTCTTCCCTGGAGAGGCCGGAGGCCGGGTCGAACCTGGCGTCCAGATACTGCCTCTCCCACTGCTCGCGCACTTCATCGAACGGCCGGGGCATGGTATTCCTCCGCAATCTCGTCCATTCTCCTGTCGAGAGTATAGACCTTCATCTACTCTCATGCCAAGTGGACCAATACTCGGGGTTCACAGCACTTCAGACCACTTCGCCGATCTACGCGGGATTGGTGGGAGCCATATCCCATGCTTCGAGCTTCGCAACGTTCACGCTCCCGCCGCGGCTGAGCAAACCCACTCCCGTGCTGTCGGCGCGAGACGGGTATAGCCGCTGGGTCATACACTGCCGGCCGTTGGCGAATACCTCGATGATCGAGCGGTCCAGGAAGATGCGCAGTCTCAGCGGCTCCCCCGGCTGCAACATCAGCGGCGCCTCCTGGGCGTGTACCTGTGGGTTCCCACCTTCCGGGGGGATGCAGAACTGCTGATACGTGATGCTCTTATCCAGCGTTGAGTGGCTGAGGTCAATGCGCAGCAGGCCCGCCGCCACGTCGTAGGTGATTGCCGTCTGCTCCTCGCTCTCCGGCGACCGTTGCACGATGACCCCAAACTCATCCGCGTCCTCGTTGTGGAATTCGACATCCAGCTCCATCCTGTCCCCGCTCACATCGTTCAGTGCGAGTACCTCATCCACGCCAACATGGATGTTTTCAGCGACACGATGGTTCATCCGGAGTGCTGCCAGTTCCTCAGCCGGCTGTATGCGCACGGCTCCGCGCTCATCGAGCGACAGTACTCGCGGGAGTGTCATCACCCCGCTCCAGCCCGATGCCTGCGCCGTCTCCCGCTCTCGCCGGTCCATCACCCAGGTCCAGAAGATGCGGCGTCCGCTGTCATCCAGCAAGCTCTCCGGCGCAAAGCATGTGCCGCCCGGCCAGTTCATCCGGTGGTGCTCCTCCGGGTGGAAGGTCTCGTTCTCATATCGCCCCAGGTAGTACCGTGCGCCGCGTGGGTGACTGATGCACAGCAGCATGTAGCGGTCGCCGAGACGGAAGAAATCGGGGCAGGCGCAGTCCTCCTCCGGGCCCGTCCATGCGGGATTGGGCTCGTAGAACGGGTGGACATACTGCCAGTTGACCAGGTCATCGGACCTGAACAGGAAGACAGTGTCATGCTCGTTCTCCGGGAGCACCTTGCCGCCCAGGATCGCGTAGTAGGTATCGCCCTCCACCCAGATATGCGGATCGAAGACGTTGTATTCGCCATAGCCCGGGTCAGTCTCTCTCGGGATCGCGATGACCGGGTTCGCCGGTGACTTCGTCCAATGGTTGAGTTCGTCATCATCGCTCGTGGCGATGCAGATTCCGGCATCAATGCCGAAGTAGGCCAGCGTGGGGATCCCGTCCTTGTCAATGAAGCCGTTGCCGCTGAAGATGCCAGCGTCGGGATCTTCCGGAGCCGGCGCAAGTGCCGTCGGGTGATGGACCCAGTGGAGCAGGTCGGCCCTTGAGGCGTGGCCCCAGCAATGGCCGCCGCGGGGGAGGTCGGCGTCCTGGAAGATGTAGAACAGATGGTACCTGCCCTTCCAGTACATGCACCCATTCGGATCAAACGGCATCCCCACCCCCTCAGGCGCTACGAAGTGGTATGGCGGCCGGGGGGGGTCCCCGACCAGTTTCGCCCGCAGTTGACGCGAATGCCGAATCAGTTCGTCCATGCCTGCCGCCTCCTGAGCACACAGGTCTGCTCACCGGGTGGTATCCACGCATCCGGCCCGTTGTATAGTGCGCAAGTACAGGCAGAGAATCCTTCAAACGGAACTCGTGTGGGCGCAATTCCTCATTCATCGGAGCGGTGTTTCTAGCTGCCACCGCTGCGGTCGTCCCCCAATCGCAGGACGCTATGAGGTCCCTTACCGGCACCCGATACGCGTTGGGAGTTGCTCGACTCAGAGGTTCTCTGCACGCTCCCGGAAGCCCAGGCGTTGAATAGGCCACAGGGCCATAGCCCATTTTACGGACACGAAGCAGGAGACTGGAACGGTCGGGATGGTCTTCTACGGCCGACAATCCTGGGATAGTCGGACTGCCCTGCCAAGGACAACAGTGCTCTGAACCCCGAAGCATAGCCGTGCCGCCAGGCGACGAATATCGGCAGCTTGGCGAGAAGCTCGCCGTCGTGCAAC
>JAUWOG010000665.1 GCA_030612305.1 Armatimonadota bacterium
CTACTGCGTAGCCCTGAGCATGGCGTAGTTGAGCATGAACCAGGGCGGGCAATACTCCATGCTCGTCGTTTCCAGATTGCGGATTCGCAGGACATTGCCGCCCTGGCGCAGCAAGCCCGCCTCCAGCGGCCACTCGCGACGCGACCAGCCAAACCGGACGAACCCGCTCTTCCCGCGGTGGAGGACCCGTCCGTTGAGCTCGATCTCAATCGGGCACGGGTCCGGATGCTCGTCGTCCTGACCGCAGATAGTCAGCCGCCAGACTCCGGTGGGAGCTTGGGGGAAGTCGAACTCGCCTGTCAGCTCACGTCTGCCGGTGGGCGTGCCGTAGATCCAGGTTGCCCAACGCGGCTCGCAGCCTTCGCTGGGCTTGGTGCTGCCGGCGTATTTCCCCGAGCGGCCGCCGGAGAACTGAAAGGCGGTCAGCAACAGCGCATCCTCATCCAATCCGACCTCGCGCTCCGCCTGTGCGCGTGTCTCTTGCTCCCTGGCGGTGTCCTCGGCCAGGTTCGCCCGCTCGACACTCCCAACAAAACGCTCGATGCGCCGCACGAAGTACGCGAGGGGATCTGCCGGAATCTGCGCGTTGGGGCAGTCGCGGAGGACCCGTTCTTGGGTCTCCTGGGCCTCAGCCAGCCACTCGCGAAGCTGCGGCAAGTTCCGCTGCGCGGCCCGCGTGACGTGGAACACGTAGGGGTCAAAGCGCACCATCTTCTCTCGCCATTCCAGGAGCAGGTCGCCCATTCCCGGCCCGGCGACTTGTTCCATGGCAGCGCGCCGCGAGGCCTCGGCCTCAAAGGCCTTCGGGTTCCACAGGTAGTCACTGACCGTTGCCAGCAGAACCTCGCATGGCCCGCACCACCAGCCACCGGTAGCCATCAGAAAGCCCGCGAGCTCGTCAGTGAACTCCGGCGGGAACTGGGCTGCGAAACCCTTCAGGTCGAAGTAGTACCAGCCGTCATACTGGCCGGTATGGCCACCGTGGAAGAAGTTGTCCCAGTAGAAGGGACGCCGTCCCGTGAGACCGCGCCAGTATGCGAGGTCCTCCGAGGTCATCTTGGGCGAAGTGACCAGCGGTCCGGTCCACACGATGTCCACGTATGGCGGGAACTCACGCCCGACCGCGCGCAGGTACTCCTCGCCGTTCTCGGGATATTCGGGCGCGTATGGTCCACGTGGATTCCAGTAGAAGGGCGGGCACACCTGGATGGTCACCTGTGGGAAGTCGGCGCGGAGCCGTTCATCGAGCGCCTTCATCAGGTGAATGTGCGCTTTCGCTGCCGTGCCGAAACACTCCACATCTTCCGGGTGCATGGGATAACACGTGTCGTCGAAGCAAATCATGACGCCACCCATTCGCTCCAGGATCAGGCGAATTGTCTGCGCCAGCCGTTCGACATCCTGCGCGCGCGAGATAGCGATCTTGTTCTCCGGCTTCCCACGAACGGGCGCGCACCTGCCAATGCACTCCATGCCTCGCGCCTGAAGGTACTCCCCAACCCGCTTCATTGCCAAGAGCTCGGCTTCCGTGGGCGCGCGCCAGTCGGCGATGACCATGCCCGGCGCCACGCAGTTGAGCTTGAATGTGGCGGCCCACGACAAATGATAGGTGTCAGCCTTGGACATCGGCATCAGGAACCCGCGCCGAGCAGTGTGGGGGAAATCACGGACCCTCGCCTCGCGAAGCAGGATCTTACCGTCGCGATGTGTGATGAGTTGGATCAGACTGCGACAGGCCCAGTCCGTTCCCTGTGCATCGCGGCCGATGGCGTGGACTTCGCGCTGGTCGCCGTGAGTGACCATCTCTATCGAATAGCCCTCAGGCTTGTCCGGCGGCGCGAATTCGCCGTCGTCGTATGTGCCAAGGCGGATCACCGTCGAGTAGCGCCCAGCTCCTGCCTCCGTCGCGAGGTCAATGACGCCCTCGAACTCCTGCACGCGGGCGAGCAGCTCGGCCACCGCGGGGCTTCCTGGTGTCAAGCCCCTGCCGAGGACCAAGCACGCCGACGCCTTATCACCTCCTGCCACGCCCAGTCCGACGAACCCATCGCCGTAGCGCGCTTCCTGCGGAGTAGGCAGGACTTCGCCGGTGTAGTAAGGCGGGGACAGGTTATCGGCCGCGCCTATGCCG
>JAUWOG010000048.1 GCA_030612305.1 Armatimonadota bacterium
AACGGCATTGACAGGCAAGGATGCCTGTCCTCCAAATGGCATGGGGCAACGGCATACGGCAAAAGGCAACGGCTGGGCTGATGAGGTGAGGATGTGGGAAGCAAAGGACGCGCCAAAGTCGGGGATGAAGTGACCGTCTGCGGCGTGGATGGGGAGATCACAGGGATGGCGAAATATGCCAGCCCAGGTCTCAATTGGGCAGTGTGGGAAGTAAGAGCGAATGCGGAAACGCAATGGCTCATGCGGCTGGAAGGGGAGCTGTATGAGACTGAGGCGGCTGAGGGGGATGAGAATGGTCCCGAGGTCGAAGGCTTTCGACTGATGCGGGAAGGTGAGGCGCAATGTGAGGTGGAGGGGCGGTCAGGGCGGGATTTCAGTCGCCGGCGATATAAGTACTGGCGGGTCGATGACGGGAGCATTGCAGTAGCAACGGAAAGCCGTGAGGGCTGGGAGATACTAATCGGGAAGCCGATAGACAGTGCCCTGGTGGAACTGTTCCCGGCTTGAGTCCGGGAAGCGAACAGCGCCGATGAATGCCAGCAGGAAGCAGGAGGGCTGAGAAATGGCCGGGATAGATGTCGTTGAATGGCGAGATGTGACGGGCAATGAGATAGTGCACCGGTGGCCGGAGGTCGGGCCGGGGACGGTGAAGCTCGGCGCGCAGCTCACCGTGCGCGAGAGCCAGGAGGCGGTCTTTTACCGGGATGGGAAGGCGCTGGATGTATTCAAGGTCGGGAGACATACGCTGACGACGGCGAATATCCCGCTGCTGCAGGGGTTCATCAATATCCCGTTCGGCGGCGAGACACCGTTCCAGGCGGAAGTCTATTTCGTCAATCTGCGCACCTTCACGGAAATGAAATGGGGCACGGCGTCGCCGGTGATATTCCGGGATTCGGAGCTTGAGATGGTGCGGCTGCGGGCGTTCGGTGCCTATACGATGCGGGTGGGCGACTCACAGCTCTTCGTCAATGAGGTGGTCGGGACGCAGCACATGTATGACACGGATCTGGTGGCCAGTTGGCTGCGTGACTTCATCGTGGCGCGGTTCAATGACGTGCTGGGTGAGGTCATGGACACGGTTCTGGACCTGCCGAAGTACTACGACGAAATCGGGGCGACGATGCGCGCGCGGGTCGGGCAGGACTTCGAGAACTATGGGCTGGAGCTGATTGACTTCCTCATCGAGGCGATCACGCCGCCGGAGGCAGTCGTCGAGATGATTGACAAGCGGTCCGGGATGGCCGCGGTCGGCGACATGGACCGTTTCATGAAGTACCAGACGGCGCAGGCGATAGGGGACATGCCGAATGCCGAGGGCGGCGGTGGCGCAGCCGGGCTGGGTATGGGCCTGGGTGCCGGAGCCGGCATGGGCGCGATGATGATGGGGGCGATGCAGCAGCAGATGGGGCAGCCGGGACAGGCAGCGGCGGCACCGGCAGCCAGCGTCGAGGAGCGGCTGGAGAAGCTGGGTGATCTGAAGGAGAAGGGCCTGATTACGGAGGATGAATTCACCGCGCGGAAGGGCGAGATACTGAAGGAGATATGATGCCGGGGCGGGTGTGTCCAGCCAGCGCCCGAGTGCGAATCACTGTGGTACAGGGGTGGTATGATTGAAGGCGTTAGCTTTGATTGGAAGTCCGCGTAAGGGCGGGAATACGGATTGCCTGGCCGATGCGTTCCTGGAAGGGGCGGCGGAGGCCGGAGCGGAAATCGAGAAGATATATCTGGATGACTGCAATATCCGGCCTGTCTGCGAGCTTGGTGACGAGTTCCTCAAGCGAGTGGACCTGCGGGCTGATGACGACTGGCGGCGGGTAGTGGACAGAGTGATTGAGGCTGACATATTGGTCTGGGGTGCGCCGGTTTACTGGCAGGGGGTGCCGGCGCAGATGAAGTGCTTTGTGGACCGCTGGTCATGCTACTATGCGGCGAAATGGCTGAACCAGGGCATGGTGGATAAGGTGTGGGCGGCGCTGGTCTGCTATGGGCACCCGAGCCAGGATGAAAGCCATTGGGTCATCGAGCCGCTGAAGGCATGGGTGCATCGCTGGCGCGGGGAGTATGTCGGGGATGTGTGTGTGGCGGTGGCGAAGAAGGGGGCCGTAGCGGAGATGGATGAGGCGATGGCGGCGGCGAGGGAGCTGGGGAAAAAGGCGGTCGCGGCTGCGGCGAAGTGAGGTAGCATTCCTGATACAATATGAGCGCAACAAGCCGGCACTCGGAAGTTGCGCTTTTTCATTCGGGCGTTAGATTGTCTGCTTTTACCATTGTAGCGGAGAGGTAGTGACCATGATGAAGGCCACAGCGAAACTCGCGGTCTGTATGGTAATGCTCACCGGACTATGTGCAATGGCCTTCGGTCAAGTGGAGGCGAAGGAGCGGCCGCTGCTGATCAAGCCACCCTTCAGCGTGCTGACGACGAATGATCCGGACAAGCTGTACGAGACGAGCAAGAAGGAATTCGCGAAGGGTGCCGAGGCGCTGGCTGCGACGTATAAGCCCGGCGGGCGGGCGAATGGCGAGAACCAAGGGTTCTATGCGACGCTGACCAATGCGATAAAGGTGTTCGAGGGCAACGGGAATGAGGAGTGCCTGGAGATTGCCATCGCGATGCTGAGGGCGGCGACTTTGAAGTTCTACAACATGGGCGATGAGGAACTGGCGGCGCAGTTGGATAAGGAGGGTGCGTTCAACCCGAGCAATATCGCGATGAAGGAGCATTGTTACGACCTGGCGCTGCTTTATCATCTGACGTATGACAAGCCCGCGGCGTACAAGGCGGCGCTGGTGCTGAAGCGGTATGCGGAGGTGATTCGGGACTGGCCGCTGCGCGAGAGAGCCTACCAGCGCGAGGCCAAGGGAGACCCGAGGTACTCGCAGGATGACGACCGGTTCAAGTGGCGTTGGGATGCGAGCGGGCTGTATGGCGGGTGGATTCCGAGCTTCGTGGGCAAAGGTTTACCGTTGGTCTATGCGTTTGACCTTGTCTATGATAGTGGGATGATGGAGGAGTTGGGGGCGCGCGACGAGATAGAGCAGATGCTGCGCTACCACATCGAGTTCAATGAGACGTTCGTCAGGACGTACGGGAACCTGGATCACTATTCCCTGATAGCCTATCCGCAGTACGGGATACTGATACCAGAGCCGGAATATGTGCACGAGGCCGTGCAGTGGATGGATAACCTGCTGCACTACGGGTTCTATGCAAGCGGATTCTGGCATGAGGGCTCGCCGTCGTACCACAAGGATATTACGGTGGGGCTGACGCGGAGGGTGCCGTTGCTTGTGGAGGGGTACAGCGACCCGCCCGGGTTTGTGAGCAAGCTGGACGGGACGCGGTATGACAATCTAAAATTGAGCGAGAAGTTCGGGACGCAATTCGCGCGGATGTGGGAATCGCTAGGGAAGGTGACGCTGCCGAACCAGATCTGTACGGTGATACATGATACGTCCTTCGTGCAGCAGTGCTGGTGGATGCCGCCGAAGACGCATTCGAACCCGAAGCTGCTGGGGTGCATGGGGCATGTGATTATGGCGAAGGGCGAGGGGGCGAATCAGCAGCAGGCGCATCTGCATTTCTCGGGCATGCACGGGCACGAGCACTCTGACACTCTGCAGATTATCGCGTGGAACCAGGGGCAGGAGATGATCAGTTCGACGCGGTATCGGCCCTTGCCGGACGATGCCTCGACGCGGGAATGGCACTCGATGGTCGCCGGGCAGAATACCGTGGTCATAAATGAGACGAACCAACTGAACCGACTGAGCAGCCACCGGCGCAAGATAAGGCCTGAGGACTCGATGGGGTTTGAGGACCCGCGCTACCGGGCCTACGGGCATGGGGATTCGCTGACGGATGGGAAGCTGCGGTTCTTCGCGGCGCAGTGGGCGCCGGTGCAAATGGCGGAGGCGGAGGGCGAAGAGGCGTACCACGACCTGGCCGACCTGTACCGGCGGACGGCGGCAATGATCGAGATTGATGAGGCCCACAGCTACCTGGTGGATGTGTTCCGGGTGAGGGGTGGGGAGCGCCATGACTGGATGCTGCACGGCTGCCTGGAATATCCGTACAGCTTCGAGAGCGAGCTGGATTTCGACCCGATTGAGGGTATCCAGCATAAGTACATCAAGGACGTGAAAGTGGCAGATCTGGATGAGGTGTCGAGCTTCAGCTATGTGTATGAGAATGGGAAGCAAAGCCGGCACTGGTTGCTGATGCCGGAGGGTAGCCAGCTTTACACCGGTGAGGCTCCGGCGATGCGCCGGAGGGGCTTGAGCCCGTTCAGCTTCGTGCGACATGATGCGTATAGCTCGCTATTCGTGGCGGTGCATGAGTTCTGGTCGGAGGGGGAGGAGCCGAACATCAGCAGCGTCAAGCCGATGCAGATGCTGACGGCGGATGTGATGGACGCGGGCGTGGAGATAGAGCTGGCCGATGGGACGAAAGACCTGTTCGTGAGCTGCTTCGATCCGGAGGCGGAGAGCGCGACGATATGCGCGGGAGCCGGCACGCCAATGGAAGTGCAGGGCGGCGCGGTCCATGTGCGGCTGGACGCGGACGGGAGTCTCAGAAGGGCTTTCGGCAGCGGACTCAGAGGGCTGCAGATCGGTACGGTGGAACTTGCCGACAACGCGGCGGCGTACAGCGGGGTCATCGAGGATACGAAGCGGAAGGAAAGCGGCGACGAAGTGGATGCGCTGTACACCGATGAGGCGCTGCCGACCGATGGGCGTCTGAACGGTGCGCCGGTGCTCCTGTACTATGGGGAGGAGCTTGTGCAGAGCTTCCTGATAGAGGGCATTGAGGCGCGTCCGGGCGGCGGCTCGGCGATTGTGCTGAAGCATGATGCGGGCATCACGATCGAGCAGAGCGGGGAGATGACGAAGCTGCACTACTATCCGGGCTGGGCGGTAAAGGGAAAATGCCGCTTCCGGATAGTAAATACGGTGCTGGTGGAGGCCGGCGGCAAGGTAACGCCGCATCCGAAATCAGATTGGCCGGAGCCGGTGGAGAAGGACCTGTATCCGTAGCGGAACGAATGTGGAGTTGAGAGCAGAATGGCGCAGGGAAGCTGCCGGTTCGTGCAGATGGCGGATGTCCACTATGTAGTGCCGCCGCACGAGCGGCTTGGATGGCCGGAGCTTGTGGGGAAGCTGTCTGAGCAGGCGCGGGTGTGTCAGCTCATTGACAGCATGTTGCCGGCGGCGCTGGAGCAGATATATGGCGAGATTGCGCCCGATTTCGTCATCTATACAGGGGACCAGGTCAACGCCGGCTGGGATGAGGAAGGCCTGGCGAACCAACAGGGGTTCCAGGAACTGCTGGCGGAATGCGGCTCGGATGAAGTGCCGACGTACTGCGTGTTCGGGAATCACGACAGGCCGAGGGAACGCTTCGTCGAGATGTACGGGGCGAGCGTGTATAGCTTCGAGTGCAACGGGTGGCATTTTGCGGTACTCGACAGCGGCCTGATGGGGCCGGAGGAAGGCGCCGTGGACTCGGCGGCGGCGGAAAGAAGCCTGGAGGAACTGGAAGCAATGTTGGCGGCAGCGGTGGGAGCACCAGCAGCAGTACTCTTGCACTTCTACATGTACCCCGCTGGCATGGAAGGGTACAGCTTTCGCCGGGCGGAAGAAGCAATCCGGATACTGGAGAGCTATGACCGCATTGTGCCGGTGTTCAGCGGGCACTATCACGGCGGGCGAGTAGAGATGGTCGGAGGCATACCGTACCTCACGGCGCGGTCCTTCATCGAGGCACCATTCACATTCTGCGTACACGAACTCAGTGAGGATAAGCTGCGGACCGAGGAGTACGTGCTGGATGCGAAGAGCGGGAAGTGGTCGGGATACACGAAGGGCGTCTATGACCTCGGCCCGCGGGCATGAATGGGGACTGTGCCGAACAAGCCCTGCGGCAAGTGGTGTTCGCAGGGATCAGAGAAGCAGGAGTTGGTTGAGTTGATGCACAGATGGCAGGCGAGCTTGGTGGCAGTGATGCTGTGTGCAGTCGTCGCGTCGGTGGGGAGTGCGGCGGAAACGGAGAAGCTGAAGCTGTCGCTGAGCCTGACGAGCAGGAGCGGCGGCGGTGACAGCAGTACCGACTGGGCGTGGGCCGGGAATGGGAAATGGCGCTGGGGGGATGCGCCCCACCTGTTCTCGCTGGAGACGAACTCGAAGTACACGAAGTCGGATGACGGGGCGAAGTACGACCGGCTGAAAACGTGGTGGCGCTACAGTTGGAAGGATGTGCCGGCGACGAGTTGGCACCCGCTGTTCCTGATCTCGACTGAGGGCGACCACGGGCTCGATAAGGTTCATACACTGGGCGCGTTCGGCTTCGCCAGGGACTATGGGCACGGGACGATCGAGCTGACGGCGGGCGCGAGCAAGGACCTCAAGGTGCATGAGTCATGGGTCGGCGACATAGGAGTCCTGGTCAGTTATGAGAGGCGATGGGGGAAGCTGAAGTGGGACCTGAGCCCCCAGGGCGAAATGGGAGTGCTGGGCGATGTGCGCCTGCGTGGCGACCGGTTGCGCTACAATGTTGACACGGGCCTGGATTACGATATCGGTGGCAACCTGCGGGCCAGCTACCGCCTGACGTTCGGAAACACGACGGAGGAATCGCAGCGCACACAGTTCCTGGGGATAACGTATGAGCGGTGAGTGGTGCAAGCTGGGCAAGGCCCAGCTTGCATCTTGAGTTTGCCTGCGCAAACTCCACGGGGCGGCGTGAGAATTAGAGGAGAAGGGCGCACGGGCATGAGGGAAAAATGCCCGTGCGTATTCGTTGTGCACCATATCCGGCAGAGCTGTCGCAGGCTCAGTCGTTCGGGGTTGGGCCGGCGCCGAGGCGGCGGATATTGACCACGTCTATGAGCTGCTGGATGCGCGCGATGACATGCTCGAGGTCGCGACGGCGAGATATTTCGAGAGTCAGTTGGAGGCGTGCGAGATGTGGTGCGGTCTTCTCGGCGCTAGCGGTGGCGATGTTGATGTCCGCGTCGCTGATGATGGCGGTGATATGTGACAGCAGGCCCAGGCGGTCAACTGCGATGACCTCGATGTCCTGGCGGAAGACGGCGCCGCGATCATCATCTGACCAGGTGAGTTCGGCGATGCGCTCGGGCTCCCGCTGGGCGTGGTAGGCGAGGTTCTTGCAGTCGGCGCGGTGAATGGCGAGGCCGGAGCCGCGCGTGATGTAGCCACGGATGTCATCGCCGGGGAGCGGATTGCAGCACTTCGAGATGCGAGAGTAGAATCCGTCAACACCTCCGGCACTGACGGGCAAAGGGGGCTCCCGTGAGGGGCGCTGCTGAGAGGCCGAGCCCATAGGCAGCATCATGCGAGCCTCTTCGACGAGGCTCGCAGGCTTGGCATCCTGCTCGAGGATGTGGTCAATGACGGTCTGAGCTTCGACGGCTCCGTAACCGATGGCGGCGAGCAGGCCGTCCCTGTCTTGGTAGTCGAAATGTGCGGCCAGTTCATCCTTGTCGGTCGCCTGTACTGTCTTGCGCTGGGCGGGCGTGAGGCGGGAGAGGGCCCGCTGGAGGCGCTCGGTCCCGACAGCCACATTTTCCTGTTTGCTCTTTTCGCGGAGGAAGTGGCGCACCTTGGACTTGGCGTGAGAGCTCTGCACGAGACGGAGCCAGTCATGGCGCGGCTCGCCGCTGGGAGAGGTGACAATCTTCGCGATGTCCCCGTTCTTGAATTCGTAGTCAAGGCCGACCTGTTCGCCGTTGACGAAAGCGCCGACGCATTGATGACCGACCTCAGTGTGGATGCGATAGGCGAAGTCAAGCGGGCCGGCGCCGGCGGGGAGGTCAATGACGTCGCCCTTCGGCGTGAAGACGAAGACCTGGTCTTTGAAGAGGTCCACCTGGAGGAGCTCGAGGAATTCGTGGCTTTCGGAGAGGTCGGTCTCGAGTTCGATGAGTTGGCGGATCCAGGCGATTTGCTCGTCGAGGCGCGGGTCAGTGTCTCCCTCCTTGTAGCGCCAGTGGGCGGCGACACCGTACTCCGCGGAGCGGTGCATGTCGCTGGTGCGGATCTGGAGCTCCATGGGGGAATGATCGGGGCCGAGGACCTTGGTGTGGAGGGAGCGGTAGTTGTTAGACTTGGGCATCGCGATGTGGTCTCTGAAGGTGTCAGGTATCGGAACCCAGAGGTCATGGGCGATGCCGAGGACGGCATAACATTCAGAGACCTCGCTGACAACGACGCGGAGGGCGTTGAGGTCGCGGATTTGTGAGAAGTCAATGTCCTGGGTCTTCATCTTCTGGTAGATGGAGTAGATGTGCTTGACGCGGCCCTGGACCGTGGCCTTGATGCCGGCCTCCTGTAAGCGTGCCTCCATCCCTTCGCGGGCTGTTTCGATGACGCGTTGGCGCTCACTGCGACGCAGCCCGATTCTGCGCACGATGTCGGTGTACTCCTCCGGTTCCAGGTAGCGTAAAGCGAGGTCTTCGAGTTCTGCGCGGATGCGCTGTACTCCGAGACGGTGGCAGAGGGGGGCGAATATGTGGAGGGTCTCCTCAGCAGTGCGTATGCGGTTGTCGGGTGGGAGGTAGGCGAGTGTGCGCATGTTGTGGAGCCGGTCGGCAAGCTTGATGAGTATGACGCGGACATCGCGGGCCATGGCGAGGAACATCTTGCGGAGGGTGCGCGCCTGCGCTTCGCGGCGGGATGCGAAATCGAGCCTGCGGAGCTTGGTGACGCCGTCAACAAGGTAGGCGACAGTCTCGCCGAATGCGCCCTCGATGTCTTCGAGGGAGGTGTCGGTGTCTTCGAGGGTGTCGTGAAGGAATGCGCCGGCGATGGAAAACTCATCGCTTTCGATACCGGCGAGGATGCCGCCGACCTCGAGTGGATGGGAGATGTAGGGATCTCCGCTGAGGCGCTCCTGGCCCTCGTGGGCCCTGCCGGCGAAATCGTACGCGCCGAGGAGGAGTTCCTCGTCCACGCGCGGCCAGTAGCCTGATACGCGCTGGATTATGCCGTCAATGGTGGCTGGCATGTCGGTGTGGCTAAATATAGCACACCCACGGCAGAGGCTCAATAGGGATGGAGGCGGGGCGGGGAGAAATGCGCAGGATTCGGCGAGGATGACAGGGAACCTGTTGAGCCAGTGACACAGCATCGTGGAGGGATATGGGCGGTTGCAGAGGAGTGAAGATATGGGCATCACAATGAGGGCCGGGACACCGGCTGACATGCCGCGCATCCAGGAGATAGTCGAGGAGATATGGGCCATCGGAGCGGACTTCGTCATGGAGGAGAAGTACGGGGCCGTGGGCGATGAGCGATGGGATCGGTGGATAGTACCCAAGGCGGTGAGCCAGATATGGGAGGAAATTGACAGCCTGATAGTGAGCGAGCTGGACGGGGAGGTCGTCGGCTTCATCACCTATGCGATGTCGTCCGCGCGGAAGGTCGGCAGCATTCACTTCAACGGGGTCAGCAAGGCGGGCAGAGGCAAGGGCATCGGTACGCAGCAAGTGGCGAGGGTACTGGAGGTATTTCGGGATGCAGGGATGGAGTACGCCTGCGTCGGTACGGGGCTGAATGAGGGTCACGCGGCGGCGCGGCGTGTCTATGAGAAATGCGGGTTCGAGCGGCTGATGGACTACACGATGTATGTGCAGAAGCTGTGAGGGCGGAAAGGCAACGGGGAAAGGCAACGAGAAAGGTGGACGGCAAAGGCAACGAGAAAGGTGGACGGCAGAAAGGCAACGAGAAAGGTGGA
>JAUWOG010000537.1 GCA_030612305.1 Armatimonadota bacterium
GAGCGCGTGAACAAGACGGGGCGCGTCGGGGTGGCCGAGGAGGGCTGGCTGACTGGCGGCATCGGTGCGGAGCGGGTCGCGCAGATTGCGGAGGAGTGCTTCGACTACCTGTCCGCGCCGCCGCGACGTGTCGCCGCAGCCGACGTGCCTGTACCTGCCAGCCGGACACTGGAAGCGGCCGCGACTCCCGACGCGGGAAACATCGCCAGGGCGGCGGCGGAGCTTGTCGCCGAGTACTGAGCCTCAAGGCGAGCGCCGCAGGATGTGTGGGCCTACGGGCCGGTCGTGAAGCAGGCGAAGTTGGTGACTGAGACCGTATCGCGGCCCTTCTCCAGACGAGTGAGACCGATCTCCTGGCCCGGCTCGATCCCCGTGTAGTCGTCGGTGACGACGCTGCTAAGAGCGTACATGTAGGAGCCCCACTCGTTGTAGATGGCAGTGTTGTTGAACTTGCGCAACGGACCCAGCATCCGCATCTCCCCCGGCTCGCCTCCATAGACCTTGTACGAAGGCCCCGAGTCAAGTACCGCCGGCGGCTCGAACATGATGCCATCCGGGCCGACACCCGTGACCAGCAGCCAGTTGTTCATCAGGTGCGGCTGGTCGTCGAGTCTGATGAGATAGCGGCCTGCACTGAGCCGCTGCACGCTCAGGATCGTGAAGGTCGAGCGGTCCTTGTCGTGCTGAACGATGATCGGGTGTCCGGCGAGCACCTCGCCTTCGGGCAACGGCTGGTCGGTCTCGATGGTGAGCGTGTCATCCGGGTCGCTGAAGTCCACGAGGCGGCCCTGCCACTGCGTCGGCCCCTTCAGATCCAGCCTCGCCCCGTCGGCCTCCAGGTAGCTGCCCGCGCCGAAAAACATGCTCGGGCGTCCGATGTGCGGGTATGAGACTATGGCAAGGTCGGCGTCGGTGCTGATGGTGTGCTCCCCATCGCGGATGGTGACCTCGGGCGGATCGGCAGGGCCACCGTAGGTGATGAGGTAGTCGGTGCCGTGAATAGTCTCCACGACCAGCGCCAGGGAGTAGTCGTTGCCGGCGTTGATGTCGAGGCGGCGGATGCTCTTGACGAAGGAGGCGTCGCGGTACGGCTCGATGAGGGAGATGAAAGTGTCAATACGCTCGGTATTGGGCCGCCTGACGCAGACGATCTTCATCTCGCGGCCGAAGTCCTCGTTGCGGAAATGCCTCTGCGCCGGGCCCGTGCCGACGATGAGCTGGCTCCCTGGCTCATCCAGCACCCACAGACGCAGGAAGACATCATCATGGATCAGCGGTTGCCCCTTGAGCTGCCCCCGGTAGTCGTCTATCTTCGACCAGGTAGCCTGCCACGGGCCGGTGGATTCGGCGGTCGCGATCTTCTGGAAGCACTTGGCTCCCCAGTTGGCGGAGGCCTTGAAGCTCCAACCGCTGTAGTCGTAGAGGCTCTGGTCCTGGTCGGCGATGGGCTTGGGCGAGATGCCGGTGGTGTCGAAGCCGAGGCCGTGGCAATGGAAGTAGAGATCGTGGGTATCACCGCCGCGGCCCCGGGCGATGTCAATGACATACTGGTGCTCCTCGGAGGGCACCATGAGAATGACCTGGCGCGACATCTCTCCGTCCTCGCCGAAGCCGGATGTCTGCCAGTCGGCGGCGTCGTATTCGGCGGTATCCACAATCTGGCAGAAGGGCGTAATGGCGAAGTGGCGGCGGAGGTCGCCCCGGAGTTTGCGCGTCGGGTTCGGGTCGCCGTCCTCCTTGCGCAGCGTCAGGCAGTTGTGGGCCGGGAAGGACGGGATCCAGCGCTGCAGCCAGTGCGCGGAGCCGAGGTAGCCGAGGTCCGAGGCGAGTTCCTGGCCGCAAGCATGTACCATCAGGTGCTGGACGGGCCAGTGGTAGTGGCCGGTCATGGGCGTGTAGTCGAGCGAGACGGTCGTGGGTACCTCGATGCGGCCGGCTCGGAGGATGACCTTGCGGCGATCGTGGAGAAGCATCGGCGGCCAGGGGAGGGAGCGGTTGAAAGTGATGCCGACATCGCCGGCGGCGGACTTGTGGAACTCGAGATGCTTGCGGTGCTTCTCAGGGACTCCGCCGCCATGCTTCTCGAGGCGGAGGAGTTTGCCGGTGCTGCGGCTGCCCAGGTAGCAGGAGTCCTCCCATGTCATCATGTAGTCATCTTCGGTGGCGTAGTAGTGCATCTTGGAGGCGGCGCCCCGGTAGGCATCGGTTCGGTAGAGGTTGAGGCCGCCGAGCGCAGGATCGTACCAGGGAGCGGTCTTGTCGAAGTCGCCCTTCATCCCCAGCAGCTTGTCAGCGGTGCCGATCCCGTAGGATGAGTAGTTGGGCGCACCTTCCCGGCCGAGACCGTCCTGCGAGAGGAAGTTGCGATGGAAGTAGTAAATGTCGCGGGCAACGTTTTCGATGATGGAGTCATCGCGGAGGAAGAGGCCTGTTTGAAGGCGCGGAATCTGGGTGGCTTCCACGAGGTTGTCCGCGCCGGTCTCGAGGTTGTATGGATGTATCTCCATTTCGAAGGCGCCGCGCTTGAGGTGGAAAGCCGGCGGGTTCTGCCCCATCGCCACTTTCTCGCGATCGCCGGGAAAGGATACCAGCGCGCGCCGGCAGAAGCGGCGGATGTCATCGTCCTGCTCGGTGAAGGCGATTCTCAGGCGGCACATGCCCTCGAGCAGGTCGCGTGCGATGCCCGCCTTCCAATCCCATGAGCCGGGGAAGATGTAGAGGTCGGAGGGATGCCGGCTGGTGTTTGTGTACCAGCGCGGGTCACCCCACATGGCATCAGTGTGCTTGAAGGGGCGGAAGCCGGGGAGCTTTTCGTACTTCCAAACCTCACCTTCCGATGGCCGGCAGAACTCCTCGATGCGGACCTTGAACTGCGCGGGTGTGATGCCCTCGGCGGCGGCGAGGTAGTCATCACCGA
>JAUWOG010000351.1 GCA_030612305.1 Armatimonadota bacterium
AACGGCAACGGCATTGATGAACGGCATTGACAGGCGAGGACGCCTGTCCTCCAAAAGGCATAGGACAACGGCGAACGACGACGGCAACCGGGAGCGCGGCGCAGCACAAACGGGGATTGTGAACATTGGCGTTGAATGAGCAGTCAGGATAGGAGAATCCGCATGTCTGACCTGTTTTCGAGCGATGGTGAGTGGCTGAAAGGGAATTTGCACCTGCATACGACGGAGTCGGATGGGAAGGTGTCGCCCCAGGAGGCGGTGACGATCTATGCAGCCCATGACTACGATTTCCTGGCGATCACCGATCACCAGCAAGTCACGGAGACCGCAGAGCTGGATGCGAAAGGGATGGTGCTGATCCCGGGGATTGAGCTGAATGGCGGGCAGAGCGAGCTGGGCAGCTATCACATGGTGGCTATCGGCGCGGATGGGCCGATGTCGTATGAGGCGGAGTGGAGCGCGCAGGAGCTCATTGACTATGGGAACGAGCACGCGGAATTTGTGTTCATGGCGCACCCGAACTGGCTGTCGCTGAGCGGGGCCGACTTCCTCGGGCTCGAAGGCCTGCTCGGCCTGGAGGTGTACAATACGGTGTGCCACTACACGGTGGGTCGCGGGGAGTCGTCGGCACACTGGGATTACCTGCTGGCGCGGGGCCAGCGGATGTACGGCTTTGCAGTTGATGACGCGCACTGGGACCATCCGGATGCGTGCGTCGCGTATATCATGGTGAAGGCGGCGGAGCGGTCGGCGGAGGGGATCATCGCGGCGATCAAGGCGGGCGAATTCTACTCGTCGAACGGGCCGAAGATTCACAACATAGAGCGAGACGCTGAGAAGGTACGTGTGGAGTGCTCGCCGTGTTGGGAAGTTGCGGCGATGTGTCCGCTGCCGGGGCGCGGGAAGGATACCTACTACCTGCCTGAGAAGCCGCCGTTTACGGAGATCGAGATGGAGCTGTCGGAGGGGACCGACCCGATTCGCATCGAGTGCATTGATGAGACGGGGAGCAAAGCCTGGAGCAACCCGATCTGGCTGGAGGAATAGGGCAGGCGGGGCGTCAATGGCGTCATGAGACCAATACGGGAAAGGGGCCGTGAAGATGAAGAGAATCGCGATGTGCTCATTTGTGATATTGGCGCTCGCCGTGGGAGCTGCTGTGGGGCAGGAGGATGGGATTCTGCTGCGGTACAAGTTCGAGGCGGGGCAGGTCTTCAAGACGGTTGAGATTGTAAAGGGGAATCTGCCGATTGAAGTGAGCATGGCAATGCCGGGGCAGGCAGCGGCAGGCGCCCAGCCTCCGGGGAATATGGCGGTTGATGTGGCGCTGGACGTGACGACTCACAAGGTGATGACGGTCAAGTCAGTGGACGAGAACGGAGTGGCTACAGTCAGCCTGAAGGTTGAGTACATGTTGACGGAGACGAACACGCAGATAGGCGAGCAGGCGCTGACGCACCGGCTGGAGTTCGAGAATGGCGAGCTGACCACGTCCGGGACGGGCGGACAGGAGATGCCGCCGGAGAACCTGGCGAAGCTGAAGAAGCTGTTGAATATGGACTTCCAGGCGACGATGGATCCGCTGGGCGGCGTGAAGCCGATCGGCGCGGACTTCGCTGAGATCTGGAAGCAGACGGCAGGTGATGCGATGTCGGGCGTTGACTTCCAGCAGCTCACGCGTGCGACGACGGGATTGCCCGAGGAAGCGGTAGAGGTCGGGGATTCATGGGAAAACGAGTACAGCACCGGGAAGGATGAGGCCGTGGTCGCGCGCTCGACGATGACACTGCTCGCCATCGAAGACGGAGCCGCAGGTCATGTGGCCAAGATCAAGGCGGAGTCATCAATCACGATCCAGGACCAGGAAGCGCGGGCGACGACGGGGGCTATGATGCCCGGAATGATGGAGGGGATGGAATCGAGACTGGATTTCCTGGGGCTCACGATGGTGACGCATATCATGATGGATCTGGACCTGGGGCAGGTGACTAAGGCGAGCGCGGAGATCAGGATGAATATGGACCAGACAATAACGATGGATCTGGGCAAGGCGATGGGTGGCGACCAGGCAGCCAAGATGGAGATAAGTGCAAAGATCCGCGACGGTAAGATGAAGAGCAATGCGGTGACGATGGTGCAGTAGGAGGGCTGACGGGAGTTCGGCGGAACTTATGCAAACTCGACGGCGGTGGCACGTCCGAAATGCTGTGGGATGAGTGCAGAGGGAAGCGCTTGATGGGGCGGCGCCCGTATTGGCGAAATCAAGGAAGAGCTCTGCTATGTCTGCAAGATGAGCGATCAACTGGCCAGAAAGGTCTCAGCGGCGCGGCTGTCGATCGCGTCTAACTCCGCGCTGGTGGTGGGCAAGCTCGTGGTGGGCGTGCTCATCGGCTCAGTGTCTGTGATCTCGGAGGCGCTGCACTCCGGTATGGACCTGATCGCCGCATGTGTGGCCTTGTACGCGGTGAGGGGGGCTGAGGAACGGGCTGACACAGAGCACCCTTTCGGGCACGGCTAGTTGGAGAACGTCTCCGGGGTCATCGAAGCGCTGCTGGTATTCGGGGCTGCGGCATGGATTCTGTACGAGGCTGCGGGCAAGTTGTTTGCCCCCGATCCCATCGAGGGGCTCAGTTGGGGCGTCATGGTGATGGGGGTGTCGGCGATCGCGAACCTGCTCATTTCGGATCGCCTGTTCCGTGTGGCGCGCGAGACTGAGTCAGTGGCTCTGGACGCGGATGCGTGGCACTTGCGCACGGATGTGTACACGTGTGTCGGCGTACTTGTGGGGCTTGGTGCGATAATGCTGGGCGAGCGGCTGCTGCCGAGCTATGATTGGCATTGGCTGGATCCGGCGGTCGCGATGGCAGTGGCGGCGCTGATGGTTCACGTGGCCTGGAAGCTGACGCGGGACGCGAGCCGCGACCTGATGGATACGAGCCTGCCCGCAGAGGAGAAGGCGTGGCTGGGCGAGTACGTCACTCGACGGCAGCCGATGGTCCACGGCGTACACGATCTCCGCACTCGGCGCAGCGGTGCGGTGCGCTTCGTGGAACTCCACCTCATCGTCCATGGCGACATGTCGGTTGATGAATCGCATCACATGACAGAGGTCATGAGCTCCGAGATCAGGCAGCATTTTGCGGGAGCCAGCGTCATCATCCATGTCGAACCGTGTGATGGGAAGTGTCGCCCCAAGTGTGTGGCCGGCTGCCTGCTGTCGCCCAAGCAACGAGAAGAGATCCGAGCGCGGACATCAGCATAGACATGGCCCAGACGATGACGATGGTGCAGTAGCGGGGCTTCCGTCCCCCGTCCGCATGGAGTCTGCTAGCGCAAACTCCACGGCGGAGGAAGTGAGGTGGGCAGGTAGAATCCGTCAGGATGATGAATAAGGTCTCGGCTCAGAAAGCCGGGGCCTTCTTTTTCGTGGCGGCGATCTCGCGTACTCTCCGGCGACGCTACTCCAGTCCACAGAATGGATGATGAATGGTGAACAGTGATATCAAGCTAGTTGACATAGAGGCGGGCTTTGAGGAGTTGGAACTGCGGACGCCGCTGAAATTCGGGACGGGTGTCGTCTATACGACCACGTCTCTGACGGTGAAAGCGACGGTCGAGAACCGGAACGGGGACCGGGGCGAGGGCCTCGGCAATATCCTGCTCAGCTATATCTGGGGCTATCCGAGTGCGACGATGTCGTCCGAAGACCGGGATACGGCAATGCGGAAGGTGGCGGAGAAGTTCTGCGACCTCATGCTTGAGAATGCCGAGTACGGACACCCGCTGGACCTGTACCTGGAAGCGAAATCGGACCTGGGGCGGATAGCGGCGGAGGTTGATGAGGAGTTGAATGCGGCGGACCCGATGCCGATTCTGGGGGCGTTGGTGTGTGCTTCGCCGACGGATGCGGCGCTTGCGGATGCGTTCGGGAAGGCCAATGAGATATGCACCTATGACGGGTACACGCAGGAATTCATGGAGCATGACCTGAGCCGCTATCTGGGGGCTGAGTTCGCGGGGAAATATGCGGGGGATTATCTGCACAGCGCGTATGCGGCGTATCTGCAGATCTTCCACCTGGCCGGGGGGCGGGATAAGCTGACGGCGGCCGAGATAACCAAC
>JAUWOG010000261.1 GCA_030612305.1 Armatimonadota bacterium
CTTGCCCCACTCGAGGAATTCCTCTATCGTCGCCCAGAACGCCGTCCCGTATTCCAGGCTATAGGTCTTGTGTCCGATGCGTTTCGGCTTCGACGCCAGCGTGTGCTGGATCTGCCAGGCATACGCCTTATCGTATGGCTCCGTCTCGAAGTAGATGAAATGGCTGGCGCCCGCGTACTCGAAGTACTCCACATTCTCCGCCAGGTCCAACTCCTGCGCCTTTTGCACCATGATGCGCGACTGCTCCGACGGAATCAGGTGGTCGTTCTCCCCGTGCTGGGCGAAGAAGTGCTGGTTCCGCATCGACTCGGCCAGGTGCCAGGGATTATCCCACTCGACCATCCACTGCTTGAAGGGGGCCATGTTCTCCTTCTCCCAGCCCCACCAGCGATACATATCGGTCTGGCCGGATATCGGCGTGACGGCGGCAAAGATGCCCGGATGTCTCAGCGCTATCGTCCATGCGCCCATCGCTCCCATCGAGACGCCGGTGAGATAGATCCGCCGCGCGTCAACATTGTAGAGCCGCTTCACCTGCTCCAGGCTCGCGAATACATCCACCTCGCCGACGCCCTGGAAATCGGTATTGCGCCGCGCATACGGCGTCAGCATCATGCAGCCGTACTTGCCCGCGATCTGCAGCACCTCCTCCGGCAGCACCCACGGGTCCAGGATGCTCGTCGTCGGCACATACCCGTGCAGAAACACTATCAGCGGCGTCGGCTTCTCCGGATCGTACGCAGGCGGCAGGTACAGATGGTACGGCTGTGCCGTGCGGTCATTGTCCGTGATGTAGGCCAGCTCGATCAGTGTACCAGCCGTGCCTGAGCGGGGCTTGCCTGCCGCGAGGTCCGCAAGCGCCGCCAGCCCTGCGGCCACGCATTGGTTCACGTTCGGCGGCGGGAGGAAATACGGCACGACTCCTCCGCCTGCCACAGCCTCTGCCTTGCGCAATTGCAGCCGCGCATAGGGGTAGTTTGTGGCATAAGCCGGCGCAGCGCGGTCCCAGTCCTTCGCCTCGACCTCCGCGAGTCGCCGCCGTAGCTCATCTATTTCCTGCCCCCTGCAGCCCACAGTCGCGCCCACAAGCAGCAATACCACCATAGCGTACATGCCACGCCTTGCCTGATGCACCATTTACCTCCGCTGAGTGTGTTGAGAACCAATGCTGGATACTTCTTATTTCGCCACCCGGCCGGTCCAATCCTTGCGCCGGCCTGAAAGAACAACGCCCCGCCGCACTGACGGGGCGCTTTCGATGCGCTGACTGCCGGACTCCCGGCAGCTCAGAACGCCATCGTGAAGCTCGCAGCAAACATGTCGTCCGGGTCCAGCGCCGAGGCCACTGCCAGCGAGACGGGGCCTAGCGTTCCGCTGACACCCCAGGTGAAGTCACTGTCGCGGAAACCGGCTCGCACCGTCCAGTGCTTCGACATCACCTTTTCGAGGCCCAGATGGAAGGTCGCGCTGGTATCATTCGTCGAGGTGAGGTTGTGGATATCGGCCGCGAACGTCCAGCCGCGCGCCGGATCGGTTGCCGCCAGACCGATATGCAGGCTCGGGTGGACCTCCACACGTGTTCCCAGGTCCGGCAGGTTGAACTTCGGCGAGGTCGCGTTGCGCAGCACCATCCCGAAGACCAGGTTCTCCTCCGCCCGGTATCGGATCCCCACGTCCCCCGTCAGCGTGTTGTCATCATCCGTGTTGTCGCTGGTCTCGACGATCGTACCATTGCTGTGGAAGGTCTTCGAGATCTCCGTCCGCGTCAAGGCCGCCTGTTTGACCGCCACTCCCACTTGCGTCCGCTCGTTGATGTTCCAGCCGTAGCCGATGCCCACAGCGCCGAAGCTGTTCACATAGCCGTCGGCATTGACCTGGGTAGCCGTCAGCCCGCCCGGCGCGTCCAGCCGTCCCAGACCTGAGCTTTGTACATAGCCGCCCAACGCCACGCGATCGTACGCGAACCCCGTCATGAACGAGAATTGCAGTTCAATCGCGTTGCCGCCGGTCTTGACGGCGACATTTCGCAGGTAATCGAAATCCGCCGCACTGATGGTCTCCGTAGCATCGAGGTCAATGATGTCGGCGACCTCACCCAGATCATCTATCACATCAATATTGTCAATAGCGCCACCGATACTGATGGTGTGGCATTTGAGGCCATCATTCGCCGCCAGCCCCGCCGGATTCCAGTACAACGCAGTCACATCATCCGCAACGGCCACGGAAGCATCTCCCATGCCCATCGCCCGCGTGCCTATGCCTATCGAGGTGTTGGACAGGGACCGGTCGGCAAAGTCCGCGTGGGCCGCTCCTGCCGCCACGCAGACTACGGCTATCAGACAAAGCAGCTTGATATGCTGGTGCATTCCGTTTCCCTCCCTTTCTTCTTAGAGCAGGTCCGCATTGAACGTCCCGTACACCTGGAACTCCGTGATGCCAACATTGACCGTGTCCGAAATACTCTCAGCCACGACGTACACCGTGAACTTGCCCTCATACTGCTTCAACTTGGCCTTCACTTGCTCGATGTTCTGGATCAGTGCCTCATCGCGCCGCACTGTCGTCTCACCCTCCGGCAACGTCAGCGTATGGACGAGTGTCGCCTGGGCCGCCAGCTCCTCCGGCGTCAGCGTCGGGTCGTCGCTGATATACACCTTGATATCAACCGGTGCTTGCGAGTTGTTCGTACTCGTGTAGGAGATCTCGACCTTCTCCACGCTCTGGATCTCGTCAGCGTGATCTTCCCAAGTCCCTGACCGCACCGTCTTCTTGTCGAACCCGTCGTTGTCCGGGTCCAGGGCGAAATCCTGCGGGTCGGTACGTGCCGCTATGTTGATGTCCTTGGCCTTGTCATACGCGGCGCATCCGGCTATGACCATTACGACAATCACAACCAGCACCGCCACAGCTACGGCATACCTCTGCATGATGTCCCTCCTGTCTGCTGGTATTCGTCCATCTGAGCTATGTCTCTGCCTGTCTATCGAGTTTACTCCAGTATAGGCTCGTTGACAAGCCTTGTTGCGGGAATACTGAGCTTCTGTGCATCACCGCCTGAATCCAATCAGCAGCGTCACGTCCACCGGATACCGGCCCGCTCGCGAGCTATAAACAGTCAGACCTCCGGGCGTCGCCTCGCGCGGCACTGAAAGCCTCAGCGTCACCCGTTCGCCATCTGCCATCGCTATCTCCCGCACCCTGAGGTCCCCTACCACTGTTACCGCTACTCAGGTCTCCCCGTCCCGGATGAGGAATTCATCCTCCACGTACACACGGTGGCAGAGCTGCAATCCCCACGTCGTCCAAGCAGGAAAGCGTGGACGATTCGAAGAACCCTTGCGGCGAATAGTAAACCATCGTATAATAATTATGAGAGACGGTCACACGGAGACCGAGACTGAAAGGCTAGGCCGCAGAGCATCGTTAGCGTTAGACTGGACATACGTACCGCCTCAGACCATTATGGGCCCAAGGAGGTTATGACGATGCCAATGACGGACACGGAGATACGGCAGGCAAGAGATGCCGGTGAGTTGGTGATTGAAAACTGGGATGAAGACTGCCAAGAACCGGCAAGCTACGACCTCCGAATTGCGGGCCCGGTCCAGAAAGGCGGCGAAGAGCAACAGACCAATCTCAAAGAGACAGGAACAGTTACCATTGGGGCCGGGGAGTTCTTCCTCTTCCGCACCCATGAGAAGTTTCGCCTGTCCCCGACCATTTGCGGCCATCTTGGTGCCAAATCATACTTTGTCAGACGTGGGTTAATCCTACTTTGTGGTCAGCACATTGACCCTGGGTTTGAGGGCTATCTACTGATGGGAGCATACAATGCGTCGCCGCGTAGCATAGTGGTTCGCTATCTAGATGGGATCTGCAACGTCGAGTTCCATAGACTGGCCTTGGCGCCTACGAAGAAGCTTCGGGAGTTCCCAGAACTCCAGAGTGGAGAAATACCCCGAGAGGTGCGTGATTACTTCGTTGGCATACAGCCAGTTTCCCTTTCCTCACTGGATGAGAAGCTCGCCGCCTTGGCTCACGATGTTAGCGCTCTTGCACAGCAGGTGCAACTGCAAGGAAAGATTACCTGGGGATTCTTGGCAATCCTGGTCATTGCTGTAATCATTAGAGGACTGTGGGGTAGCTAACCAATCGGTCCGTCGTAGCCGGTCAGAGCGATTCCAGCACGTGGTGCTGTACCGGCGCAAGATATACATTTTGATCATGTAATTCGAGTACATTCCACAAAGGTTACCAATCAAAGCACGCTGCCGCCGATGATGAGGGTCACGTCCACCGGATACCGGCCCGCTCGCGAGCTATAAACAGTCAGACCTCCGGGCGTCGCCTCGCGCGGCACTGAAAGCCTCAGCGTCACCCGTTCGCCATCTGCCCTCGCTATCTCCCGCACCCCATCCGCCTCCACCTCCACACACACCAAATCCCCATACCTTCCCCAGAATCCCCGCATATGTGACAACGCGCCCCGCGAATCGGCGTACTGATCAGCCAGCATCTGCGAGTGCACATGCTCCCCGTTCATGTACACCTCCAGGTACGACGGCCACGCCTCCTGCTCTGTCTGCCGCGCATCCTGCATCTTCGAGGACAGCTCCGCAATCAGCCGGATGCTCCCCGCCTCGCTCAGGTCCATTCCCTCCGGCAACTCAAATACATAGTCGAAATGCCCCGCCTCAATCCCCCCCAGCAGGTGAATCTGACTCCCTACGAGACCTCGCTCCATCTCCGCCTCATGCCAGCCCGAGGAGTGCTCCTGCTCGCCGGCCAGCTTCCGCAGTACCACCGACCCATCCGCAAGCTCCTC
>JAUWOG010000284.1 GCA_030612305.1 Armatimonadota bacterium
CCTCATGCGGATGGTTCACGAAGAGCCGCAGGTGCTGGGCAGGCTTTTTGAACGTATCATGGAAAACCGCATTGCCGCCATACGCGCAATGCACTCGTCCGGTCTGCGCTGTCTGTTCATCGAGGAGTGTCTGACGGGCGCGGACATGATATCCGAGACTGACTTCGCGACTCTGGTGTGGCCCTACTTGCGCGACATGCTCGCGGCCGCAGCGGATATCGGAATGCTCACCGTCGTCTACTTCTGCGGCCAGATCGAAGGGCGCCTGCAGTACCTGGCACAGTCGGCCGCAGATGCCCTCGCCTTCGAGGAAAACAAGAAGAACATTGTCATTGACCTGGCCGAGATACGCAATGAGATTGGCCCCGAAAAGGTGCTCTTCGGCAACCTCGATGTGGTGCGCCTGCGAGATGAGCCGCGCGAGGCCATTGTCGAGGAAGTAGCAGCAGAAGCGCAGGCAGCCGGCCCCCCCTTTGTGGCGAGCATCGGTAGCCCCGTCACACTCGACACGCCTCCTGACCGCGTCTCATGGATCACCCAGGCGGCAAGAAAGCTCTGACGTAGAGATGTTCGGGACGCCAGCAAGACGCAACATTGTCCCTACTGGCAGAAAATCGTAGCATGTCGCAACACTGCCGCTCTAACTAATATATGTTCACTCCCTTACTAATATATGTGATACCTGATGAGCATATTAGTAGTCCTCTTTACATGTACTTGTTACACCCCACATTGAATTAGTTAACAAGTTATTTTTCTTCGATAAATGCTCTCCCATAGTGCGATCCTGATTCCAGCCATCGCCATGCCGCAGGAATCACTCCGGACCCAGGTGCTATAACTCCGTAAAACATCACAACAGCACCGTTGCCACTCGATATCTGATCTGGATTTGTGCCAGTCTAGCGTTTCCCGAGGCCGGAGAGGTAGCTGCCGAGGCCGAAGAGCGCGAAGCCGAGGACCGCGGCTGAGACGCCGAGACGCAGGTCGCCGGTGGTCTGGCCGATTTGCGCGATCAGGTTGACGGCGGCGGCCTGGAACAATGCACACATCAGGAAGCCCGCGGCCAGCCATGAGGCGAAATGATCCCCCGCTCGGTCTGCCATCTCGGACAGCAGCGGCGGGTACTCAAGCGACCAGAAGAACGCGCCCAGGGGATAGCAGACGCAGATGAGTAGCGGGTCGCCCGACCAGATGCCGATCAGCACAAGCCCCGCTCCGAGCGGGCCGGGTACCACCAGCAGCAACCGCTGGAGGTACTTCTCCGGCAGGAAAGCCAGGCCCAGCCGTGACAGCATGTAGGCGACTGACATGAGCGACAATACCACGCCTGGCGAGAGCGGCAGCGGCAACTGCTGAGCGTGCATGAACTTCGGATACCACGAACAGAGGCTGCCGTCGGCGGAAGCGTGCACAGCCAGGAGCAGGAACAGGCCCAGTGCGCGTGGGCGAGTGAAGGCCCGCCAGCTTATCCGTCCAGTGCCTTTCCCATCGGCCGGCACTGGTGTCTTGGGCAGCACGCCCCGCAGAGATAGGGGCATCAGCAGGACGATGACGCCGCATGTCAGAAACGGCACGTGCAATACCCAGGCGAAGTCGTGCCGGTCGGCTGTTACTGTCGTCAGGAGATACTGAGCCAGGAGGGGATAGGCTATTCCCGGAATGGAGCCGGAGACGAGACTCACCGAGAGCATGCGGCGCTTCAACTCCGGATATATCCGCACCAGGTAGGCAGGCACGCAGGTGCTCATGGAGGTGCGGAAGATGCCGAGCAGCAGGAGCCCCGCGCAGAACAGCATCAGAGACCGACCAAGGCCGAGGACCAGGAAAGCCAAGGCGACGCCACCAAACGAGATCAGAAGCAGCCGCCGCAAACCCAGCGTCTGGGACAGTGGACCAATCAGCGTGAGAGAGGCCAGAGAGCCGGCTGTGCCAAGGGTCAGGAAGAGACCCAACTGAGCGTAGTCGAGACCGAAGTGGGCCTGGATGCCGTCGAGGAATACGGCGATAACGCCGGTGCCGTATGTTGCAATGACGGCGAATGCCAGTAGAATGGCTGTGATGCCCGAGCGACCGTAGCGGCCGTCAGCGGCAGCCCGGGCCTCATCATTGTCCATTCAGCGGCCTTTCCCATGGCGTGCACAGGACACCACTCGCACAACAAGGCCTACTGTTAGCCGCAGGAGTTGAGTTCACCTCCCCGCAAGCAAATGTCGGGTCGGTCCTTGACATCGGGCCGACGCATTGCTAACGTCTAGTTCCGCCGCTATCCTGTGAGCAGGTGTTACTGATGCCAGAGAAACGGATTCTGCTGCTGGGCTCAACTGGTTCCATCGGAAGACAAACGCTGGACGTCATATCCCGCGCCCCGGAGCTCTTCGATGGCGTCGGCCTGGCGGCAGGCAGCAACGTGGAGGCTCTTGGTGAACAGGCGCTGGCGACACAATGCAGGTGTCTCGGCATGGGTTTCGCGCCGGCGGCAGAGAGACTGCGCGAGGAGTTCCCCGACGCCGAGGTCTTTGCCGGCGCTGAGGGTCTCGTGGAGATGGTTGAGGCGTGCCGGCCGGACCTCGTAGTCGGTGCCATCTCCGGGTTCAGCGGACTGCCGAGTATCCTGGCGGCGCTGGAAGCGGGGATCAATGTCGCGCTGGCCAACAAGGAGCCGTTAGTTGCTGCCGGGGAACTGGTGACGAGGACGGCGGACGCATCCGGGGCGGAGATCATCCCCATAGACAGTGAACTCTCCGCCATCTTTCAGTGTCTCAAGGGGGAAAGCCGCGCTGACATCAAGCGGATCATGCTGACGGCCTCGGGGGGGCCGTTCGCGCAGTTGCCGGCGGAGGAGCTCGCGTCGGTGACCCCGGAGCAGGCGTTGGCGCACCCGACCTGGCGCATGGGGCGAAAGGTGACCATAGACTCGGCAACACTGGCCAACAAAGGGTTCGAAATATTTGAGATGCGGTGGCTGTTTGGTGTATCATTCTCTCAGGTACAGGTCGTCGTCCACCATCAGAGCATCATCCATTCGCTCGTCGAGTTCTGCGACACGTCAATACTCGCGCAGATCGGCCGGCCGGACATGCGCGTGCCGATACAGTATGCCCTCACCCATCCCCAGCGTATCCCGATTAGTATCGAGGCTCTCGACCTCGTCGAGGGACGTCCGCTCACCTTTGCAGAGCCCGACGTCGAGAAGTTCCCGTGCCTGCGACTTGCACGAGAGGCCGGCGAGGCAGGTGGCGGCTATCCCGTTGTGCTGACGGGTGCTGATGAGGCCGCCGTCGAACTATTTCTGAATGGAAGCATTCGCTTTGTGGATATCCCGGCCCGCATCGAGAGAGCGCTCGACGCGTACGACGGGACGGCCCCCAACCGACTGGACGAGATCCGCAACCTCAACGACTGGGCGTATGAATACGTGACTGAGCTGGATGATGAGTGAAGCGTCCCCGGTCGCTCTTGGCTTCACACAGTACCGAGAAAGCATCGGCTGGACGCTGGTGGCCGACCGGACGCGCGTAATCCGGTAGATGGAGTGTTAGTTAATGGAGTTGGCAGGCCTACTATCTATACTGAACGGATTGGCAGCGATCGTCGTCGTACTCGGCCTGGCCCTGTTCTCCCATGAACTGGGGCACTTTATGGCGGCCAAGGCGTTCAACTGCAGGGTGGATGACTTCGCACTGGGCTTTGGCCCCTCGCTCATAGCGAAGCAGCGTGGCGAGACCACCTACCGGCTCAATGTGATTCCCTTCGGGGGCTATGTGCGCATCGCCGGCATGGAGCCGGGGACCGAGGATGTGGAGCGCGGCTTCTATTCGGTGCCGCGCTACTATGGCGCTATCATCCTGCTGGCAGGCGTGACGATGAACGTCGTGTTGGCCATCGTCATGTACGGCATGGTGGCACTGTGGCACGGTGTGCCGGACCCCGATGACAACAGCATTCTCGTCGCCAAGGTGATGTCGGATTCGGCAGCACAGCGCGACGGCCTGATGGTGAACGATGTCTTCATCCGTGTCAACGGCTGCGACCACTCGCTGAGACTTGCGGAAGTCGCGCCAGACGGTCCGGCGTACAAGGCAGGCCTCCGGCAGGGGATGTTGATAGAGCAGGTAGGTAAGGCTCAGGTGCATTTGCCGCGCACGCTCTACGACCTCGCCGTGGAGAGCAGTAATGAACGCGTCAGGATAGCGGCGCTGGACTTCAGTGCCGAGACGCTTGCGGAGCAATACACGGTGCTCGAGTTGCCGCGTCCCAAGGCGGAGGAAGTCGACTCCCCGCGAGCCAGGGAGCTGCTCGAACAAGCGTGGGGAGTGAAGTTCGGCAAGCTGGATAACGGTGCGCTTGTCGGTGCCATCACCCACCGTCCCGATCGCCCACTTGTGTTCACCGTACTGAGGAACGGTGAAGAACTTGACGTGAGAGTGACACCGGATACGGAGTGGGAGCGGTACCCCGTGCGCGATGAAACAGGCAACCTTGCTATACCACACGCACAAGTCGGACGGATCGGGGTCGTGTTGAAGCGGCCGACAGTGAGTGTGGGGCTGCTCAAGGCTGTGACCATCGGC
>JAUWOG010000105.1 GCA_030612305.1 Armatimonadota bacterium
TCCGATGACGACGGCCTCACCTTCGGGGAGCCCCGGCAGATTCGCTATGAAGACGGCCCGCACTTCGACCCCGACAACTGGGCAAGCGAGCAGTACCTCCGCACAAACAATATGTACGGCGGCTATAGCGCCATCGCCACACGCGAAGGCACCATCGTCTATCCGTCAGCGGCCGTGCCGATGGACATCGAGGACCGGGGCGAGCAGGAGACAGTTGGTGGAATAGTGTGTTTCATCGGGCGATGGAATGCGACTGAGGAGACCTTCGAGTGGGAGGCGTCGGCGCCCATCCATGTCCCACATCGCGTTTCCGGACGGGGATTGGCTGAGCCGACGATAGCACAACTGGACGACGGGAGACTGCTGCTGCTGATGCGCGGCTCGAACATCGTATTTCCGCCCACGTGGTCGGGCACGGTGGAAAACGGCGGCCACGTATGGATGTGCCTCTCCGAGGACAGCGGGCACACCTGGAGCCCGGTCACCGACCTCCGCTACGACACGGGCGAGCCGTTCTACTCACCTTCGGCGTTCTGCGTGCTGCGGCGGCATGACAGCACCGGGAAGCTCTGCTGGGTGGGCAATATCAGCCCGACGCCGACCGAGGGGAACTGGCCCCGCAACCCTCTCTACATCGCGGAGATAGACGAGGAAATCCCCGCGCTGAAGCAGGATACGCTGACGGTGATTGACGATCGGGACCCCGCTACGGACGGGCCCAAGCTGCAACTGTCCAATTACCACGTGTTCGAGGATCGGGAGAGCGGCCGCTTGGAGCTATACATGACGCGCTTCGGCGAGAGAGCTTCCCACTGGCTCCACGCCGACGCGTACAAGTACACCATCACGCTGCTCTGATGCAGCCGCTCATTCGCACTTCGTAACTCCGACCGGTCCCTACGCCTCCTCTACGGCATCGTCCGAGTTGGGGTCGTGGAGGGCATGGAAGGCAATATCCAGCTCATCACGCTGCTCATCGGTGTGCTTCGAGTACGTGAGCTTTGATACGACATAGATGGCCAGGAACGCGGCCGGAACGCTGATGACAGCCGGCTGTTCGAACTCCCACACCTTGGCCAGCTTGCCGATGACGACGACAGCCGAGATCAGACCGCCGAGCATGATGCCCGCGATTGCCCCCTGCTCCGTCATTCGCCGCCACCATATCCCGCACGCGAGCAGCGGGAAGAACGTACTCGCCGCGACCGCGAACGCCAGCCCCACCATCCACGCGATATTCGCATCCCGGAACGTCAGACCAATCCCGATAGCGGCCGCCCCGAAGAGGATGACCGCGAGCTTGGCCGCTATCATCTTCTGCTTGTCACTGGCATTACGGTAGAGTATCTCGCCGTAGAAGTCGTGGGCAAATGCCGAACTGAGTGCGATGAGCAAGCCCGACACCGTTGACAGCAGTGCCGCGATGGCCCCGGCGGCTACAAGCGCCTTCGCCCATTCGCCGGCGTCGAAGCTGGTGATCAGCATCATCGTATTCGGGTTCGGTTGCCCCGCCTCATTGACCATCACCGCTTCGGGCCCCAGTACCATTCGCGCGTATGTGCCCCATATCGGCGTCGTGATGTAGAAGAGGCCGATGAACACAAGCACCCATACGGTTGACCACCTGGCCTTCGCTGCGTTGGGATTGGTGTAGAACCGCGCCAGGATGTGCGGCAGGCCCGCCGTCCCGCAGACCAGCGCGATCAGCAGTGACACGCTGCCGAAGAGGTTCCACTTGCCGAACGGCCTGATCCAATCGCGCCCGGTGGGAAACCGCTCCTTCTCGGCATCGGAGAACGCCGCCGTGCCTTCAACGGTCAGCAACTCCACCGGCTCCTCGACACCTCCGGCGACACCCGGCGCAACCACCTGCCCCGTATCACGGTACGCGTGGAGCAGCAACTCCGAATAGTTGTGCTTCGGCATGAGGATGAACAGCGGCACGATCATCGCCGTGAGCATGATCCAGAACTGCAGCATCTGCGTCACCGTAACGCCGGTCATGCCGCCGAACGCCACGTACAGCGTGATGACGCCGCCCAGGATGATGACACCCCAGACCCACGGGACGCCAGTGACGGCCTCCATCAGCGTCCCCACACCGACCATCTGCGCGATGATGTAGAGCGCGGAGATGACGACAGTCCACAGGATGCCGATCTGGCGGAGGCGGTACGAATGGAACCGCCCGTGGCAGAAGTCGGGGATAGTGTACTGCCCGAACCGCCGCAGCGGACTGGCGATAAACAGCAGCAGCAGGATATACCCGGCCGCAAACCCCGTTGCATACCATACGCCGTCGAACCCGTTGGCCCACACGAACGCCGCCACGCCGAGGAACGATGCGGCGCTCAGATAGTTGCTCGAAATCGCCGAGGCGTTGGTGAACACCCCTACGTTCCGACCTGCCACCCAGTAGTCACTGAGTGTCTTGGTCCGCTTCGCCGAATGTAAGCCGATCACCATTGTCAGCAACAGCACGAATATCGCCGCCAGCAGCGGGAGTAGCTGAATCTCGCCATTACTCATCAGCCAGTTCCCCCTCCCACCTGTTGGACAGCGTCGTATAGACAACTGCGATTATCCAGAACTCGATGTGTAGCAGTATCCCGACGAACAGCCAGACGAATGGTATTCCCAGCACGGGCGCAATCATCGCCTCGGTCATGGTCTTGTTCAGAAACGGTACGCTGAACATGCTCACCAGGAATATGGCCGCCAGCAGCACACTCAGCTTCAACTGCTTGGCTTGCATCTGCTCATACGTCATTGCCCACCCCTCCTTGCCACGAAGTCCCGCGTAGCCATCTGCACCGTTCACCACGGCACAGAATAAACAGTACACGCAGGCAGCTTAGTTGCCTGCGTGTACTTGAGAACTTGTGCTGTTTCGTCATCTGTTCTTGCGGGACCTTCAAGGCACCGCAATAACAATATGTGAATATGACATTATACCAGCTCTGATGGCATTATGCCACCCCGGCCCCGCCTCATGACCAATTCATCGCCTCATCAATCTGCCAGTCACTCGGGCAGCTCGTAGCTGTAAAGATGCGAGCCTCTCCCGAAGTAGATCCGCCCGTTGAGTATGTCCCCTCCAGGCCCAATCCCCACTGGTGACTCCGCCACCATCGTGATCTCAAACGTAGCCGGGTCGAGACGTGCAATCCCCTTGGCGAAGAGCAGGTATATCTTCCCGTCCGGGGTAGGGATGAAGACCCGTGGGCCCTGATGGGAGATGCTGGATCCGAACTCGGCCTCGGTGTCCTGTTCGTGGACGACCTCCCTCTGGGCGGAGTCAAAGACGAAAAAGCGCTTCCGGTCGGCGAAGCCAAAGACGAGCCCGTCCGGCCCCGTGCACATGTCCGTATAGCTCTGCACGCCGGGGAACACGACCTCGTGCCACTCGACTTCCTTCGTCGCCATGTCCATGATGTAGAGCTCCGCCTGCTCGGCCTTCTTCTGGCCCCCCGTGCCCGGGCCGGTAGTAGTACCGCCCAGCAGCTTCCCATTCGGCAGCGCTACGAGGGCCATCGTGGAGTGCTCGGGAAGTATCTCCGTATGCTTGATGATCGTCGGGGTCCGTGTCTCCCGGTCCCAGAACAGCAGGCCGCCGCCGGTGAAGCCGTAGCCGGGCGTGCCGGCCAGCACCAGCGTCTTCCCGTCAGGATGCGCCAGCAGGTCGTGAGGCCGATTGATCGTGGGGCTGGATTGCGTCAGGAAGACGGGATTGCACTCATCATCCCCCTTCTTCGTCGTCACCCACTCCTGCGAGGGATCCCACTCCAGCAGGAACCCGCCGCCGTAGCCGCCGACGAAGAAGTAGTCGCCCAGTCGCGCCACCGTATTCCACTGCCCGTACGCCGCGCGGTTTGTCCACTCATCGCTCTCCGGATTGTAGCTGAAGAAGCGCATCGGGAACGCCGTGCCGCCGCAGATGGTCCCATCCGGCGCAGTGGCGAGGCCCATGATGTGCGCACCCTCGCTCGTGTAGTCAAACTCCAGCCTCTTCTCCTCGCCGGTCTTCGGGTCCGCGACGATGAGAATGCGGTTCACCAGATCGCAGCTCTTGAGCATCTTACCGTCGGGGAAGTTGCGGTGGAAGAGGCCCTGACTGCTCGTAATGATGGGCTTCCTTTCGATCTGCTCGTGCGTCCCGATCTTCTTGCCCTCGCCCTCGTAGAACTCGTACCAACTGTCTCTTCTACCGCTAACGTAGCCGTACACCTTACCGTTCATGTCGCGATAGACATATCCGCTGCCCTGGGCACGTTCCTCCTCCGCGACCATCGGCGTGGCATCTCCGGTCTCCGGGTTGAGGGCGATGATCTGGCTGGCCGTGTTACCGACGCCGAAGTAGATCCAGCCCGCGTCATCGGCGGCGACGTAGCGCTGGTACTGAGACCAGGTCTGCTTGTACACATGTCCGTAGTCTCTGAGCTCACGGGTCTTGGGATCGAAGGACACCACGCCGCTATTGGGGTACGTGGCTGCCCAGATGAGCCCGTCATCATCCTCGGTCATGCCCATGGCCATCCCCGCCGCCGTCTTCCCGGAGAACGTGAACTCCCGCGTCGCGGGGTCGAATTCCACGAAGTAGCTGCCGAAATGGGTGTAGAACTTGCTCTCGCTGGAAAGGATCGACGCGAACGGGCAATTGCCGCTCCGGAACGGCATCGGCACTTGCGTACTCTCTCCCGTCTCGGCATCAATCATCAGCAGCGCGTAGCCGCCTCGGTGGTCGAAGAGCCACACCAGCACGACGTTGCGGCCGTCCCCGTCAACGGTTGCGACAGTGCCTCGGTGGTTACTGACCGGCGTCGCCACGCCGTGATGCAGAAACCCGTTACCCAGGTCCTCCGTCTCGGCTAAGGCCGTCTGAGCCCCAATAGCTACCAGCAACGCACCCAGCAACATTCCGACCGACAACTTCCACACTACCCATTCCATGCTTATGCCCCTCTCAGGACGATCTGAATTCCTCGTTCTGCCTGCTCGCTATCCCATCTTGTGACGGGTCGTGGCTATTGCTTCCCCGCCCGCGATCGTCTGATACAGGCCTTGTTGCAGTATCTTCGCCGTAGTTCCGCAGGCACCTGCATAACTGCGCCGCCTTTGAGCGATTCCACCCTCTGGCCCGAAGAATCCACCAATCCGTAGCTCGATCGAGTTCCCGCAGGAAACTCCGACGGGATGCGCAACATCCCCCGACTGCATCCATTCCGGCAGGAAAAAGCCCGGCGACCGCGAACCATCCCTATGACGGGATGCAGAAGCACCCGGCAGCCCGCAATCAACAGGACGTACCCGAACCTGTCTCACAGGAGGCATCTCATCAAGCGCAACCGATTCCCCTCCGGCAGATGGCCCACATACACATGTACTCACGCCGCCGCGACTGCTCTGGTCATGGTCGCACTCGTGGCTTTCGTCTCGCAGGCCTGCGCCGCGGAGCCGGAGTACTCGTGGCACTCGCCTGACCGCGCCGCAAAGGTGGCAGAGCTCATCCCCGGCAAGAGAATTCCGAAGCTGACCCCCGACAACCTCTTCGCCGAGTGGACCGCGCAGAAGGTCGAACAGTGGAACGAGAACCACGATCCAGTGTCTCCCGAAGAAGCCTACAAGGCCTATGCGCAGACCGAGCCGACCGATGAAGAACTCACCACGGATTTCCCCGACCATATCTCCCCCTTCGGGCGAGTCCTCTCCGGCAAGCCGGACGCTGTGAAGGCCTCCCTGGTGATGGTCGGCTACTGCCCCTTCTGCGGGGCGCAGACGGGCTACTATGGGCGCTTTCCCTACGCGTGGGACTCCGAAAATCCCTACCGTACGGTGACGACGTGCTGCGGCAAGCACCTCTACTTACGCGAGCAGGATTTCCCGCCGGACTACGATCTGCGGCCCGACAGCACCGTCAGCTTCGTCCACCTCGATGATACCGTCAAGGAGGTCCCTGCCTCCACCTACACCGACAAGGACGGCGTCGAGTGGCAACTCTTCATCAATACGCTCTTCGCGTACAGGCGTTGGATACAGGGCGTCAATAGCATGGGCGTCGGCCACATGAACCAGTTCAAGAGCACTGGCGACCCCGTACACGCGCATAAGATTGCGGTCATTCTGGACGAGGTTGCCGACACGTACTATGGACTGCCGCTCTGCCATGTCAACAAGCTGGCTAAAGGCAAGGACGGGCAGCCTCTGACGCGGGCGGAATGGGAAGCGGTCCCACGCCCCGCGGTATTCGAGCGATCCTACCTGGGCCCGTGGAACCGCCGGCAGGCGACTGGCAGCCCGGGCTGGCTCAACATGCACAAGGAGCACATCTGGGTCGAGCCCTTCGCGCGCGTCCGCCACCATCCCGCCTTCAAGTACTACTCCCAGAAGAAGTATGGCGATCCTGAGGCCCTGGATCGCAAGATCATGACCAAGCTGATGCGGGAACTCAAGCTCATGTTTGAGAGCGTGTTTTCCCAGAGGCTGAAATCCAATTACCAGGAGGCAAAGTACCCCGACCTGCTGATGCTGGGGATCCTCCTCGATGACGATTACCTGTTCGATTTCGCCGCGCCATGCCAGGAACTGACCCTTTACAATCACCACTATCACGATGGCATGAACGGCGAGGGCGCGCCCAACTACATGACGATGCTGAATGGTTACTACCGCTACATGCAGGACCCCAAAGGCTGGCTGGAGTTCGAGCCTGCCTTCGTGGAGAAGAACCCCTTCTTTGGCCCCGCGAGCACTGAACTCAAAAGGCTCCACACCGTGCGCGGCCTCTCTATCGAGTGGGCCGACCAGCATATGTGGCCCTTCCGTGGATTGAGCACGGACGGCGCGAAAGTAAGCGAAAACGAGAAGCTTCCCAGCATGAACTGGCCCGGCTATGGTGTCGGCATCCTCCGCGTCGGCGGCCCCGGGCACAGACAGGAAATCCGCCTCAGCTATGACAAGGTCTCGCTGCACGGTTGCTCCGACAAGCTTGGTATCGAGTGCGCGGTGGACGGCGTTCCGGTGATGCGTCCCGGCGGATACGCATACCACATACATGCCGCGCCGCTTGATGAGACCAGACCGGAGATCAAGGCCTTCCGCGCGCTCGACTATCCGAAAGAAATCGTTCAAGCAAACACCAACCCGCGAAACTGGTGCCGCGAGTACGGTGCCAGCCACCTGACGCAGAACGCCGTCTCAGTGAACGAACTGGGCACGAGTCGGGGTTGGCAGGACAATGAAGGCTTCGGCGAACTGATAGCCTTCAAGGGCGGCGAGCCGGCGGGGACAATAGGTTCCCACTTTCAGGTCCTCGACGCCAGGGACCACGATTCCTTCGACCGCATCGGTGTTGAGGTCGCCGATTTCCGCCGCACGCTACTCGCCGTCGAGGGCACGGACGGCCGCCCGTATGTCGTGGAGGTGCTCACGCGCAGCGGCGGCCAGAGACACGCCCTCGACCAGCGCGCCTGGGCCGAACGCGCCGAAGACAAGCTGCCACCGGTCGCCTCAACGGAGACCAATCTGGCCAAGGTCATCTTGG
>JAUWOG010000250.1 GCA_030612305.1 Armatimonadota bacterium
GGGGAGGGGGGTCGCCGGCACGGCTAATAATCCCGCCCGGGGGGGGGATCGGACGTTCTAATCCGGCCCGCGCTACCAAAGCGGGCCAGATCGCCCATCGGCGGTCTGGCCCGTCCCTTTCTACGGTCGCCGGGAGCGTGGGGAGCCCGTGATGGACCAGCCTTATTGGGTGTACGTGCTCTACAGCGATGCCGCGAAGCGCTTCTACGTGGGCAGTTCCGATGATCCAGATCGGCGGTTGGAGAGCCACAACGCGGGCATGTCACGCTGGACCGCTCGCCACATGCCTTGGCGCATCGTCTACCGTCAACGCTTCCCCGACATCACACAGGCCCGCCGGTTCGAGAACCGCCTCAAGAGGCAGCGTGGTGGCGGTGGCTTCTTCGCGTTGACCGGCCTCAGCCCTGGTGAGTTCGGTCGCCGGCAAGGCTCATAATCCCGCCCGTGGGTGGGATCGGACGTTCGAATCCTGCCCGCGCTACCAAGTCATCCCCAGAAGATGCGGCATACGCTGCATCTTCCTTTTTTTGGTGCAGCGGCAGACAGATGCCCTTGCAGGTCTTCGCTGTTACCATCGGGAACCTGCAGCCGAGATTCCCATGACCTGGGAGGAAGCCCGGATGAATGACAACGCCTTCCCCGAGACCATGTGCGCGGTAGTACTGCATGGTCCCAACGATCTGGAGGTCCGCCGAATTCCAGTACCTGAGCCGCTGCCCGGTGAGGTCCTGCTCAGAGTCGGCGCATGTGGGATCTGCGGCAGCGACCTGCGTTACCTGCTGGGGGAGAACCCGTGGGCGAAGCACACGCTCGGCCACCAGGAGCCGAATCCGCCGGACATGATCCTCGGACACGAGATCGGGGGCAGCGTGAGCGTCGGCGGCCGCACTCGGCGCGTGGCGGCGATGGCTTTCAGGACGTGCGGAGCCTGCATGTACTGTCGTAGCGGGCGCTCCAACCTGTGCCCGAACACGCAGCACTTGGGCCACAGCGCCGGCTGGGAGGGCCAGAACCCGGGCGGCATGGCAGACTTCTGCCGGGCCTGGGAGAACTGTCTCTTCGACCTACCCGACCATGTCGGGCTTGATGAGGCGACGTTCTGTGACGGGCTAGGGGTCGCAGTGCACGCGGTCAATCAGACCGCTGTGATGCCTTCAAGTGCGGTCCTGGTGCTCGGCGGGGGCCCCATCGGCTTGAGTATCGCACAGGTGGCAGCGGCCCGTGGCGCAGACCCCGTCATCATCACTGATGTCTATGATGCGCCCCTGCAGTGCGCAGAAGAGCTCGGGCTCGGCCCGCGTCTGAATGTCGCCGGCATTGCCGACACGGAGGTAGCCGGTGAGCTGAAACGCGCCGCGGGGAGCAATGGCCTCATCGCCGCATTTGACACTACCGGTCAGCTTTCGGCCCAGGAGCAGGCGCTCGGGGCTCTTGACCGCGGCGGGATGCTTGTTGCGATGGCCGGCGTGGCGGACGGCCTGACCCTCACTGAGAGTAGTCTGGCAGGTGAGCGGCGTCTGACAACCTGCAGCAACAATTTCGTCGAGGACTTCGAGACAGGTCTGCGGCTGCTCGCCTCCGGCCAGGTGCAGGTGAAGCCGATGATCACGCATAGCTTCGCCCTAGAGGACGCCTGCGAAGCCTTCGCTACTGCACTCAACAAGCACGAGACCGGCGCGATCAAGGTCATAATCGAGCCGTGAGCGTGCTGTCGCCGCCGGGGAGAGTACGCTTGCGCACAGACACCCAAAGCAGAACCCCGCCTCAACGCAGGCGGGGACGCCGATGATGCAGCGGGGCGTTCGGGTGCGGGGAAAGGGAATTACTCGTCGGACTTCGACTTGCTCGCGGTGTCACTCCCTGTGGCGCTGCTGGTCGCGGCGGCACTGCCGGCGGCAGAGGCCGACTTCGGTCCGGTGCTGGAGTAGTCATTGACATGAAAACCGCTGCCCTTGAAAATAATGGCGGGCGGTGAGAAGACCTTGTGAACGTGGCCACGACAGCCCTTCCTCGGGCATCTCTTCGGCGGCTCGTCTCCGACCGCCATTCGCAGCTCGAAGCGGTGGCCGCAACTGTTACATTCAAATTCGTATAGAGGCATGTGAGTTTGATGCTCCCGGTGGGTCAACTATCTGATGAGCGGACATTCAGTGGGTCAAACGGAAGGGATTATAGCTCATGCGGAGGTGGGCGTCAAGGGCGGATGGGAATGATTAGCACTCTCGCCCCGAGAGTGCTAATCAGCACTATCGTCAGCGAGCAGAAAATTCATGCAGGTAATCGTAGCGCCGACGGCGAAATCTACGTTCAGCACATCGGGGGCAAGTCTTGTGCCCGCCGGGGACAGTTCAGAACCGAGGTGAGTACGTGGAAGAGCAACTCGACCTGCTGTTTGAGTTGCAGCAGACAGACAGGACCATAGATGACGCCACGAAGCGGCTGGCCGGGCTGGATGACGGGGCCGCCAAACGTGGGGAGTTGGACGCCGAGCGTGCACAACTCGAAGAGATGGGAGCCGCGCTCGAGAAGACTTCGACAGCACAACTTGATAAGGAACTCGAGCTGGAGAGCGTTGATGAGGAGCGGTCTGAAAAGTGGTCGAGGGCGTACGGCGGGACTGTGGCAGACCCCAAGGAACTCGGCTCTCTCGAAAAGAAGATCCAGGAACTCGACCGCCGCAAGGACAAGCTCGAAGACACCTTGCTTGAGCTTTACGACAGCGTCGAGAAACGAACTGCACAGGTGCAGGAGCAGCGTGAGACAGTGGCGCAGCTCGAAAAGGAACTCGCCGGCATCGAGGAGGCGTTCGCGAACGACTCGGCGGAGCTCAATGCCGTAGTCACCGAAGCGCAGGAGCGACGTGCCGGAATCGTCAGCCAACTCGACGCCAAGCTGATGGATGACTACGAGGGTATTCGGAAGAAAACCGGCGACCTCGCCGTCGTGGAAGTGAACGGCCGGCTCTGCACCGGCTGCCGTGTGAGTATCTCCATCATGCTTCTCGACCAGTTGCAGAAGAGAGACAAGATCATCCGCTGTGAGAACTGCCGCCGTATTCTGTACTGGAAGGGCTCATAGCCGCAAGGATTCATGGCCGCAAGGACGCATAGCTGCGCGGAGCATGCGGAGGCCTCGAACCTATCCGAACTGCACCATGTACCCGCCGAGTATGTCCGGCCCAAAGGCGGCCATGGCAATCCACGATATGCCCCCCGCAAGCAAGTCCCCGAAGGCAAGCCCCAGGAAGAAGGGCATGAGCTGGCGGTAGAGCCGCGCTCCGCCGAGCTTGTGCACTACGCCCTTTATGACCCAGGTGACGAAGAAGGGGCCCCAGAGGCAGTAGCCATAGCTGGCGCAGGTGATGTAGCCGATGGGGTGAAAGGGCACCTTCAGCCAGGCCCAGCGCATGACGACAAGGCCCCAGGTCACGAGCGCTCCGGCGACCATCCCGATGATGCGGGCAGACACCGGGCCGCTTGGCAGGTCCACTGCGCTGGAGCTACGCGACCACTGCGTCAGAGCACACCGCACGTTGTAGCCGCCCATCGTCGTGCCGCCATGCAATACGGTCGCCCCGAACTTGTAGTAGTCGGTGAGTATGAAGTAGAAGCCGACCACGCAGGCCGCGACGAAGGTGATCATTATCAGTGGCGGTATGATGCGGGCGTTGAGGCCGGCCTCGTCGGCCAGCTTCTCGTTATCGGCATGATAGCCAATCTGCGACACGAAATACCCACGCTGCGGCCAGACGAACGTGCTGAGAACAGCGAAGCTCGTGAGATTCGTGGCCTGTATCAGCGGACGCGTGCCGATGGCGTGTATCATTGAATCAAGGGGGCTGCCGGGCTTGCCCCACATCGTCGGGATGCCGGCCTCGGCACGGATGCGCGCATAGACGAGTCCGACCCCGATCATCAGAAGGAAGAAGACAAACGAGTGGGCGACCGGGACATGGAGGGTGTATGACCAGACAATCAGCGCCACAAAGCCGCCAATCGCGCCGAAAAGCGCGACGCGGTGAGAAAGCGGCTCTTTCGAGTCGTCAATGTCGTCGGAGTTGCTCCCGCTGACGTTGCCAAGGGCTTTGCGCACGATGGCGGCGATCTCGTGTCGGCCGATCCAGAAGATGATCAGCGACATGGCAAAGTATCCGCCCGTCACCTGTTCCTCTCTAAACGGAAAGCCGGGGGCCGCCATGATGCCGAATATGTCGGAAATGAGCCTCAGCGTCGGCTGCATCAGAAAAAAGAACCAGCCGGAAAAGAGGATGTCGAGGGGCACGAAATACGCCAGACCTATCACCTGCGGTCTGTGGAAGAAGGTCACGCCGCGATACGCAGTCCAGGGGTATTCGGTGAATATCTGGGTGCCCAGAGGCGTGCGGTCCATCAAGGCCATGACGACGGGGTTGTACGAGTGCACGACGTTGAAGATGTGATGCAGGAAGACGATCCCGATGCCTATCCATACCATCGGGTTGCGGAAGAAGCCGACCTTGCTTCCGGGGGCCTCTTTGTCCACGATACTCAGCGGGATGAAAAGCAGCGGGTAACGGAGGCGTTCGTTTTCCACCCACTGCTTTCGGAAAAGCGTCACCAGACACATGCCGGTGAAGACGACGAGCGCCATGAAGAGTGTCCACATGCCCAGCGGATAGAGCCATGGCCTCCACGGCACGCGCCCGTCGTCGCTGCCCTCAAACATCTGGCGGATGAGTTCGTCGTCCTGCGGATGGAACCAGTGGGGCATCGCCTCGGAGAGGCGCTGGAAGTTGTTGTCCGGCGCACTGAAGTAGCTGGGGACGGTTACCCACGGCACCAGCATCTCCAGGATCCCGAATGTGACGGGCGGAATGGCGATGACCAGAACCATGTAGATGAAGAGTAGTTCCTTGCGCCTGAAAGCGCCG
>JAUWOG010000756.1 GCA_030612305.1 Armatimonadota bacterium
GCGGTCGAGTTCGGACGGCTCGCCGAACTCTACCGCGCTCCGCTCGCCAAGCTCGTCCAGCACGCTCATCAGTGCGAGCTGCGGCCCGCTCTGGGAGCTCGCGCCACGTCTCCATGTCGCAACGGCTTCGCGGAGCAGTCGCAACTCATCAGCCAGCCGCTGCATCTCGCGCTCGGCATCCATGGCACACCTCCTCATGTGGGCCCGCCCGGTGCGACGGCGCCTCGTCAAGCGTCTCCGCAAAGCTCGCCGCGCCCGTCGCTTGTATTGTACAATATCGCTGCCGGACCGGACAATGGCATTTCATACGGAAACCGGCAACGGGACATTTCCCCGCGTCACCTCTTTTTCCCTCCTGCAGGTAATCGAGAGGGTCAAAGCGCCGCAGTATCAGGGCCTGACATGCTGCTGTCTAGCTTTGATGATGGGGGTTGGGGCATAGGGCCTCTGCGCGGGGGGCAGACACCCTACCCCTCACGAACCCCGTATTCCCACAGTCTGCCGGCGCTGAAATCGTTCCCCTTCTTCTGGTACAAGGGAGCGGTGACCCCTGCAGACACCCGGTTTTTCCCGCGCAGCAAGCGCACTTGACTCCCGACGAGCCCCACGCGCTCAGCGCTTCGTCGCCTGCATACATCCTGGCGATGAGTGCAGGTGCCAAGGTCTCAGAATCGTGCTATGAGCGATTTGAGCCTATGGGGACTACTTCTGTGCGCCGTGCCGGATACATCGTCCCGACCTGGCTGTCAAAGACTCCACGGGCACATCCGGGAGGAGGCTTCGCCGGCCTGACGCGGACAGATTCCACGGTCCTGTCTGGCGCAGCTGGCCTCATTTTGTGATACAATGTTCGCAGCCGCCGGCGGAAATTGCCGCGCATTTCCCGCGCCGTTCCTGTCGGCGCCATACGAAGAATCCCATTCAGGAAGTGATGCTCACGATGCGAAGAATCTCAACGGTTGCCGTCGTAGCCGCACTGGTGGCGGCGGGAGTTTGTTGCGCAGGCGCGGGCTGGACCGCGCAGGTCGCTCCGGACCTCGTCGCTGCACTCGTGTCCTACGGTCAGGAAAATCTCGATGCCGACAGCGGCCTGATTGAGGACCGGATGGGGGAGCCAAACCTGGCCGAAAGCTCCCCGGGCACTCTCGCCGCGCTGCTGATGCAGGGCGGCCACGAGCAGGCGGCTCAGGCCCTCCTGGCCGCGATACTGGCGAATCAGGATACGGAGATCGGCGCTGCGACTAACGGGCTTTTCCGCTGGTATGGTGGCGAGGACGCGCCGTACTCGTATGACGCGACACTCTACGCGGTGCCGCCGCTGGCATGGTCGCTGCGGCATCACCGGCAGGGGCTCGGCGACGGGGCCGACCGGCTGGCCGAAGCCCTGCAGCGCGCCGTCGCAGCGATACGGCGGGAGTTCGTGCAGCCCGAGGAGGAAGCATACCTGATGCTGCAGGCGGCCGCCTACGCCTCCGCCGGGGCGGCGCTGAACCAGCCGCAACTAGTGGCTCAGGGGGTTTCGCAGATTCGCTCGTGGCTCGCGCTGGTCAAGGCACACGGCCTGCCGGCAGGTCATTCGCCGACCTTTGATGCGA
>JAUWOG010000339.1 GCA_030612305.1 Armatimonadota bacterium
GCCCCATGCTCCCGGACAGGCGAAGTGGTCATCAGTGCCCCCAACCAGGCCGAAGCGGAACCCCTGCAACAACGCCCGGAGGACAGTACCCTTGGTCGCCCGTCCTCCGAGACTATGGCGAATCATCGGCTCCAGCCCGCGATCGTCGAAGCAGTTACCATGCTCGGAGAACGTCTCGCAGATCGGGCAGGCCCATTGTGGGAAGCGGTCCCAGACGATGCCGCGCCAGAACTTGCCATAAGCGGCATGATGGGGACACAAAATCGCGCCGTAGGGCTTGCCCTTCTCAGCAAGCTCCTCCACTGAACTGACGAAGAATAGCTCGCTATCCTCGCCGGGGAAGATGATGCAGTAGTCACCGCAGTCGCTGGAGTGCCACTCATAGCCGTTGAAGGTGACGAACTCTCCGGGCCGGTAGGTGTCGCGGTTCATGGCCTGGACTTCCGGCCAGCGTACCTTATGCACCTCGAAGCCGTCGGTGAATTTCTTATGCTTGCCTTGCGGCATCACGGGTATGTCATGCCACTGCGAATGGCCCATGAAGGCGCAGAAGTCGAGATGCTCCTGGGCGATGTCGAAGCTGCGCTCCAGGCTCCCCTGTGCCAGGCCGACGGAGTTGTGGTTGTGCAGGTCCCCGAAATAGACATTGCAGTCTGTGCTCACTGTGCATGGCTCCCTTCAACTCATTTCCCGCACAGTTCGCGACGGCTGGCAACAATCCCTTTGTGTTAGCCTGCACGGCTTGCTGCTGGCTAGCACAAGTGACGCGCGCAACGCCCGGCACCTTGACGCCCTGCGGGCAGACACCTGTCTAACGGAAAGCGAGGTGAATGGTGCCGAGAGAGGAAGCAATGAGCGCCTGGCCTCCGGTAGCCCCTCGGTTGCCCATCAAGTGGCTAGCCTTCGAGAGACCACTGCTCCTCTTGCAGGTACCATGACGCCGGGTCATCAAGATACTGCTGGCCGTTGGTCAACAGCTTCAGGTGCCCGCGCTCCTGTTCCACCAGGTAGTCGAACAGCTCGCGGGCTTCGGGGCCATCGGCTTGCTCGGCTCCTTGCTGGTACAGCACGATGCTCTTGCGCTCCATCTCCATGGCGTGGTCATAGAGCTCGGAGAGGTCCTCGGGCACCAGGCTGACCCCCTCTGCCAGCTCCTGCTTGGCCTTCTCGAAGATCTCCTTGGCGGTGGCGCTCAGGGAGTAGTCCCGCTCGTCTATGCTCTGGGGTGTAGGAGGGAGACCGCCCTCGGAGAGGGCGTCCCAGTATGCCTGCACCAGCGCGGCATGGGCGCGCTCGTCCTTCGCTAGCGCGCTGAAGGTGTTGCGCGCCAGCGGGTTGAGAGCCTTCTTCGCGGCCATCTCATAGTACTGCTCCCCGTCCTGCTCCAGCTTTATGGCATCCTGCACAATCTCGGCAAGCTCAGCCATTCTGGGCCTCCTTGGTGTGGCGTCACGCGGTTCCGGTGCTCGTCTCGTCGGGTCAGACGGCCCGACCGACGTAATGTTCAACTCGCCGGGGCCATGCACCTGCCGGTTCGCGTCGCCATCGTACGCGTCCTGCAGACGAACCCCCGGAGCTCAGAAATGCAGAATATCAAACTGGCACGCGGCAATGCACTCCCCGCAGCGCAGGCAATCCTTCTCACTCAACTCGCCGGCGTCCTTGTACTTGACTATCGGTAGCGCCAGCGGACAGGCGTTCTCGCAGGCCCTGCACTCCCGACAGCCCTCTTCGATCTGCAGCGGCTGCTTGTGTCCGCCGACCGTGCCGGCGAAGGTGCCTACCGGACAGAAGGCGCACCACGTCCGCGGCCAGAATACCACCGCCAGCACGATGCCGATACCGGAGGTAATCGTGCACATCAGCCAGAACACCCGCCCCCAGTGCTCTACATTGCCCGGGTTCAGCGACAGCCGCCAGACCATGAAGCCCATCAGTACCCCGAACAGCACCCAGCGGAAGGTGTAGTTGCGCAGGAAGTGCGGGATGCCCAGATGGAACGACAGATGGCCCATGATGCGTTCGAGGAAACTCCCGCGCGGGCATGCCCAGCCGCATACCCAGCGCCCACGGAAGAACCCCCCGACCATCCCCATGACCATGACTACCGGCACCACAAAGCCGAGGTACGGACACCACCAGCCGCCGACAATCACTACCGGCACCAGCAGCAGAAGCCCGGTCTGTATCCGTGCCCGCAAGCGGCTGACCTGCTGGGCGTCATCTGCAGCCGGCGTGGGCAGTTGGCGGTCAGTCATATATCGCGAGTCCTCCGGCTTGCAGATGCGGCAGCAGTGTCGGCGACCGGGCGGCGTTCGGCAGTGACTGGCTTATCGCTCTTTGCCGGCTGCTTCTGGTGGCGGCTCAGCAACACTTCGACGTCCAGACCGACGGCCTGCGCGAACCGGACCACCTGATACACAGTCGTATTCTCAGGGGTGTTGAGGAACTTGGTCACATATTGCGGCGAGACCCCCAGCCGCTCGGCGAGTTCCTTTCGCTTCATCCCCTGCTCATCCATCGCCCCGCAAATGCTGTCCGTGATCTCCAGCAGAAGCTTGTATGCAATGTACTCCGCATCGTTTTCGTGTTTCTGCTTTAGCTCTTGGTACACGTTTCTTCTCTGGGACATGATGAGATCACCTTGTCAAGAGTTGTCGTGATTTCGCCACGCTACTCTGCCCGCTCTCGCACGCATCTGGCTGCGCCATGATTTCCCTTAGCTGAGATACTCGTCACACAAATCCAGTGCCCGTTGTGAATGGCTGACAGAGACAGAGAAATCGAGATGCTCGTGGGCGATGCCGAAGTTACGCTCGAGGGCTCCTATGGCAAACCGACGGGGTCGTGACTATCGAAGTCCCTGAGGCAGTGTGAAGAACGCGACAGCTTGACATTCTATGCCTCGCCAGGGTAGCCATCAGGGCCATCTGCGGTGCGAATGGCACCACATTCCTGGAGCATTGTAGCAGAGCCGGCTCCACTCAGGGGGCAGTCTATCAGGTCATCGAAGTCTGCGCGCGCGAGCCCCAGTTGCCTTGCCATCTGCCCTAGCAGGTTGTCCCCATAGTCCTTGCTACCGTGGCTGATACGTGTCCGAATCGAGGTCTTCCTACTTCCGAGGTAGAGCCAGTACATCTCATGGTGAGTATTATCTTGCCGAAAGCCCTTGGCTGTCAGAGCCCTGCGCAGTTCCCTCGTCTTTCTGACGCTCACGGTATGTCTTCCGCTCTCTCAACCAACTGAAGCAGTGCGGCCTTCAAGTGCTGAGCATCCCCTGTCAAATTGCGGTCATCTTCTTGGGCTATGGTGTCATAGCAAGCTGCGAAGTCCATCCTAAATGCTTCCAGAGCTTCAGACAAGGTAGTCCCATACCCGCTAATGCCAAGGGCTTCATATGTGTATAACCATACCCCGTCCGAGAACTCCCCCTCGACGGGGATCGGTTCTCTGAAGACAAGGCGCCGCCCGCCGTATGTGAGTTCGCGCACCGTCATGTCCCACAGCATAAGACGTCCGCCCGGAGCATCGCCGGTAACGTCCACCAGGTACTCTGCGTCAGAGTGTGGATGCCAACAGAAGTCCGTATTCCTCCTCGGCTGAGGGCGCCCCCGGGACACTGCGCTGACCCCCACAGCGTAGCTAGCTTGGTCGTTCGTTGTGGCTACAGCTTCACTCGCCATCGCGCGCCCCCTCCCGTAACTTGTCCACCTTGTCCGCTTGGCTGATGAGCCATTCACCTATGATCCTGGCTCGGTCCGGGGTGATCAGAAGTCCCATTTCTATCCGCCGCTCTATCCACGCGCCGCCCTCGTCTCTGCGCGTGCGGGTCAAGGGATCTGCCTCTATTCCACCCTCCGGCGTCAGGCGATAGGCTTCGGTTTCGAGTGGCTGCGGCAATTCGCAGAAAAAGCTCGCAAAGACCTCGCTGTTCGGCGTCGGGCCGCCCCAGACCCCTGTAACTGTGGCCACGCGATACTCATTTGATTGCACGTACCGGAAATTGATTCGGTTCTCGTCGCTCATAGTTACCGTCCCCCTCGGGACCCCTTATCGTCGCGCAACCGTAGTCGGTCGGCCTGGAACACACGCAAAGTCTCTTCTCAGCACCGCCTCGCCTGCTTGGCCTTCGACGGCCATTGTATTGTACCCTCATTCGTTATCTCGGCGCAAATGCCCTCCACCTTGCCTCAGTTGCGGCACACAAGACCCATGCTCCCTATGGCCTCCCC
>JAUWOG010000642.1 GCA_030612305.1 Armatimonadota bacterium
TGGTGCGTGCGGCCAGTCTGGAGGGCACAGAGCAGGTATGCGGCGCGCCGCGTCCTCTCGCGGCCGCCCGGCTCGCGCCATGCCCAGCAGTACTCCTCCTCCACCTGGTAGTCGGTGATCGCCTCGCGACCGCCCGCCTCCAGCACCGTCATCAGCGTGCGGTGCCGGCGGTGGCGCCCGAAGCGCGTGACGACCCGCCCCCTGCGCTGAGCAGCGACCTCCCAGACCAGCGCCTGGTAAGTGCGCTTGACCTCGCGGCGCTCGATGGCGGCCGACAGTTGCCGGTGTACGCGGTCGTTGCGAGCGACAAGGAGCACGCCCGAGGTGTGCAGATCGAGGCGATGGACGAGGCCCGGGCGATGCTCGCCGCCGGCGGCGCTCAAGCTCTGGCAGTACCCGAGCAGTGCGTTGACGAGAGTGCCGCCGGCATGTCCGGGTCCCGGGTGCACCGCCATCGCCGGCGGCTTGTTGACCACCAGCAAGTCGTCGTCCTCATAGACGATGTCAAGCGCGATGTCCTCGGGTGCGATGTGCGGTTGCTGCGGCGGCGGGGGAATAGTCATCTCAATCGTGGCACCCGCCTCGACCGTAGTTGAGGGCCTGGCAGGTTGCCCGTCAAGCGTGATGTTGCCGCCATCTATGAGGCGCTTGGCGGCGGTGCGCGAGAGCTCTTCGGCAAGGCCGGCGAGGGCGATGTCCAGCCGCTCTCCGGCCAGCTCAGGCGGTACGGTGTATGTCTCGCTGGGGCGCTCGGAAGTCATGGCGTCATCACCGGTCTCCTCGATTGCGTATTCGGCGGGAGGTCGGTGATTTCCTTCCAGTGGGTTCGGCAGGAGGCGCCCGACCTGCGCGAGGAGAGGAGGGGCGAAAGCCAAACGGCAGAGCCCCCTCACCCCCGCCCCTCTCCGGAGGACGCTCCGCGTCCTCATCGGGAGAGGGGAGTAGGCGAAGGGAATACGCTCCGTGTCTCGACAAGGCGAAAGAAAGAAGCCCGACGGCAAAGCCAGCGGCCGGCGCGGCACAGGGGCGCAAGCAGAGCTTGCGCTGGGCAATGGCAACGGCGAAGACAAACGGCAAGACCGACTCGGGCTGGAAGCTGAGAACGGGACAAGCATAGCTTGTTCCGTTCTCACCTGAGCTTGCTGCACCGCAGCAAGCTCAGGCCGAGCCACCCATTCATGAATGATGCGTCAGGCTCGAAGCTCAGGCCGGGGCACGTCAAGGGGCGGTCAAGACGCAGACTCGCGAGAACGGCGAGGCCAGGTCGCTGCTACGACGATCCCGCCCAGGACGAAGATGATGATGCAGGCCAGTTGCGCCTCAGTCATAAAGAAGCCCTCAGTCAGATAGCGGGCAGTCACTCCCGCCCTCGTGAACTCAACGCCAAAGCGCATCACCGAATAGAGCATCAGGTATGCGACGAGGAGATGGCCGGGGCGCTTCGTGCGCGGCCGCAACCAGATGAGAATGGCGAAGATGAGCAGGCTCAGCGCCGAGGCGTAGAGCTGCGTCGGATGGATGGGGACGCCGGGAGTCGTGCAAGCGCCGGTTGAGGGAAAGGTGACGGCCCAGGGCAGGTCGGTCGGAGTCCCGTTGCAGCAGCCGTTGAGGAAGCAGCCAATGCGCGCGGACGCATATCCGAGTGCGACGCCGGGTCCGAAGAGATCGGCGATGCGCAGGAAACTGTAGCCGCGCCAGCGGCAGCAGAGATAGACGCCGAGGAAGCCGCCGGCGACGCCACCGTGAAAAGAGAGACCGCCCGCCCAGAGATCCACCATGTCAGAGACGCCGCTGCAGCTGTGGAGATTGAGCAGGACATAGATGATGCGGGAGCCGATGATGCCGCCGACGAGCGCGGCGAGGACGACGTCTATGACACCGGGAACGCCGAAATTCTCCTCATTGGCGGCATAGACCATCCAGGTGCCGCCGGCGGCAAAGCCGATGAGCATCATGACACCGTAGGATTTGATGGCAAGGGGAGCAAACCTGTTGACGAGGAAGAACAGGATGAGGGCAACGATGAATGAGATGATAGCTGAGCCGAGTAGGTCTGTGGTTGCGGTGGAGGTATCAGTCTTGTCAGCCGGCTGCGGGGCGCTGTTGTCCTCGATTCGCTGCCAGAGGAGGACAAAGGCAAGCAGGGCCGCCCAGAGGAGCGGGAAGGCAAGCCATGTCCAGGGCCCGACTTCGACTAGCACTGATCGCATGGATGGTCCTTGGTAGAAGCTTCGCTTTCGTCCGTGGAGCTTTCGCTTTCGTCCGTGGAGCTTTCGCTTTCGTCCGTGGAGCTTTCGCTTTCGTCCGTG